>NZ_JBWKER010000040.1:41753-85756 GCF_056435345.1 Kitasatospora sp. NPDC043950 | reverse complement strand
TGACTTTTGGCACGCTGTTGAGTTCTCAAGGAACGGACACTTCCTTCGGACCGCCTTCCAGCGGGCCCTCCGGGCGCTTCGTTCTTTCGTGTTCCAGCTTACCAGACGTTTTCCGCCCCGTTTACCGGAGGTTTTCGCATCTGAAATCTGGTGTTAACCGCCAAGTCGCGGCGACTCGGCCAACCATAGCGGGTCACCCGCCGGAGTGCGAATCGGGGCGCTCCCGGTGTCACCCGGTCGGCGGCATGATTTGTTGCTCTCGCGAGCATATACAGCAATGGTCCCGATTCGCCAAGATGCCTGTAGAGTGCGGCGCATCGACTAAGAGGACTAGACCACTAAACGGTCGGTGAGCCGCCGGACGACGAGCCGGACTGGGTGTGGGTCTTCGCCCGGGAATGTCAGCAGATGTCCGAAGTTGACATGATTTAGGCTTCAGTCGATCGTCCTGCCGCTGCTCGCGGCCGCTCGCTGTACCGCTCACTTGGGAGGCAGAACCATGACCACTGTGACGTCGCCGCTGACCGGCAAGGTCGTCGGGCTCGCCGGCGTGCCCGACCCGGTGTTCTCCGGCGCGATGGTCGGCCCCGGCACCGCGATCGACCCGGAGCGCCGGCCGACCGAGGCGGTCGCTCCGGTGGACGGCGTCGTCGTCTCCATGCACCCGCACGCGTTCGTCGTGGTGGACGCCGAGGGCCACGGTGTACTGACCCACCTGGGGATCGACACCGTGCAGCTGAACGGCGAGGGCTTCGAGCTGCTGGTCAACAAGGGCGACACGGTGACCCGCGGTCAGGCCGTCATCAAGTGGGACCCTGCCGCCGTCGAGGCCGCGGGCAAGTCGCCCATCTCGCCGATCGTGGCGCTGGAGGCGAACGCCGACTCGCTCGGCGACCTGCGGGAGGACGGCGAGGCCGTCTCCGGCGAGGCCCTGTTCAGCTGGAGCTGACCTCTTACTTTGCACACACCCGCCCCGCAGGAGCTGTCGGGGCGGCCCGGCACACAGCGGTTCCCGGCGGGGCCGCTCCTCTCAGCGGAGACAGGTGACATGAAGAAGACGCTGCGCGGCGTGGGTGTCAGCCACGGGGTCGCGATCGGCCAGGTGCGGCACATGGGGACGGCGGTGCTGGAGCCCCCGGCCACCCAGATCCCGACCGAGGACGCCCCCCGCGAGCAGGCCCGTGCCCAGGCCGCCGTCGAGGCGGTCGCCGCGGATCTGATCGCCCGCGGCAACCTGGCCGGTGGCGAGGCGCAGGCCGTCCTGGAGGCCCAGGCGCTGATGGCTCAGGATCCGGAGCTGATGGCCGACGTGTCCCGCCGGATCGCCGTCGGCAGCAGCGCCGAGCGCGGTGTGTACGACGCCTTCGCCGCCTACCGGGCCCTGCTCGCCTCCGCCGGCGACTACCTGGCCGGGCGGGTCGCCGACCTGGACGACGTCCGCAACCGCATCGTGGCCCGGCTGCTGGGCGTGCCGATGCCGGGTGTGCCGGACAGCGACGAGCCGTACGTGCTGTTCGCGCGGGACCTGGCGCCGGCCGACACCGCGCTGCTCGACCCGACGCTGGTGCTCGGCTTCGTGACCGAGGAGGGCGGGCCGACCAGCCACAGCGCCATCCTGGCGCGGGCGTTGGGCGTGCCGGCCGTGGTCGCGCTGCCCGCTGCGACGGACGTCGCCGAGGGCACCGTCGTCGCCGTGGACGGCAGCTCCGGTGACGTGCTGCTGGACCCCTCCCAGGAGAAGCAGGACGAGCTGCGGGCGGTCGCCGCCCAGCGCAAGGCCGCGCTGGCCGCGTCCTCCGGCCCGGGGCAGACCTCCGACGGGCACCGCGTGCCGCTGCTGGCCAACGTGGGCGGCCCGGCGGACGTGCCGGCCGCGCTGGAGAACGGCGCCGAGGGCGTCGGCCTGTTCCGGACCGAGTTCCTCTTCCTGGACGACTCCGCGAAGGCGCCCACCGAGGAGAAGCAGGTCGAGGCGTACCGCAAGGTGCTGGAGGCGTTCCCGGAGGGCCGGGTCGTGGTCCGGGCGCTGGACGCGGGCGCGGACAAGCCGCTGGACTTCCTCACCCCGGCCGACGAGCCGAACCCGGCGCTGGGCGTGCGCGGTCTGCGCACCCTGCTGGAGCACCCGGAGGTGCTGCGGACGCAGTTGCGGGCGCTGGCCAGGGCCGCCGAGGGCCTGCCGGTGCACCTTGAGGTGATGGCCCCGATGGTGGCCGACCGCAAGGACGCCAAGGACTTCGCCCAGGCGTGTCGCGAGGCGGGGCTGGAGGCCAAGTTCGGCGCGATGGTGGAGATCCCGTCGGCCGCGCTGCGGGCCCGGTCGATCCTCCAGGAGGTCGAGTTCCTCTCGCTGGGGACCAACGACCTCGCGCAGTACACCTTCGCCGCCGACCGTCAGGTGGGCGCGCTGGCCCGGCTGCAGGACCCGTGGCAGCCGGCGCTGCTGGACCTGATCGCCGCGGCCGCCGAGGCAGCGCAGGCCACCGGCAAGAGCTGCGGCGTCTGCGGTGAGGCGGCCGCCGACCCGCTGCTGGCCGTGGTGCTGACCGGTCTGGGCGTCACCAGCCTCTCGATGGGCTCGGCCTCGATCCCCTACGTGCGGTCGACGCTGGCCAAGTACACGCTGGCGCAGTGCCGCCGGGCGGCCGAGGCGGCCCGGGCGACGGACAGCGCCGAGGAGGCGCGGGCCGCCGCGCAGCAGGTGCTGTCGGGCGAGTAGGACAGGCGAACAGCAGGAAGGGGTGCTCCCACCGGGCCGGTGGGAGCACCCCTTCGGCGTGTCCGGTCAGGCGGGGCTCTGCCGGTCGCGGCGAAGCTGCTCGAAGAAGCGCAGGTGGTCGATGTCGTCGACGGAGCCGGGGTTGACGGCCTGCTCCAGCGGGGTGCCGGAGAGGATCCGCTTGACCGGGACCTCGATGCGCTTGCCGGTGAGGGTGTGCGGGAGGCCGCGCACCGCGATGACCTCGTCGGGGACGTGGCGCGGGGAGAGTTCGGTGCGCAGCGAGGTGCGGATGCGGCCGATCAGCCCCTCGTCGAGCTCGGCGCCGGGGGCGAGGACGACGAACAGCGGCATCCAGTAGCCGCCGTCGGGCTCCTCCAGGCCGATGACCAGGGATTCGGCGATCTCGGGGAGGCGCTCGACGACCTCGTAGATGTCCGAGGAGCCCATCCGGACGCCCTGGCGGTTGAGCGTGGAGTCGGAGCGGCCGTGGATGACGACGGTGCCGCGGGAGGTGACGGTGATCCAGTCACCGTGGCGCCAGACGCCGGGATACATGTCGAAGTAGCTGTCGTGGTACCGGGTGCCCTCGGGGTCGTTCCAGAAGCCGGTGGGCATGGACGGGATGGGCTTGGTGACGACGAGTTCGCCGACGGTGTCGGTGTGCGGGTGGCCCTGGACGTCCCAGGACTCGACGGCGGCGCCGAGGCAGGGGGCCTGGATCTCGCCGAGGTGGACGGGCAGGGTGGGAACGCCGCCGACGAAGCAGGAGCAGACGTCGGTGCCGCCGCTGACGGAGGCGAGCCAGACGTCCTCCTTGACCTCCTCGTAGATCCAGCGGAAGCCGTCGGGCGGGAGCGGGGAGCCGGTGGTGCCGATGCAGCGGACGGCGGAGAGGTCGAGGTCGCGGCCGGGGTGCAGCTCGGCCTTGCGGCTGGCGATCACGTAGGCGGCGGAGGTGCCGAGGACGGTGGCGCGGGTGCGGGCGGCGACCGACCAGAGGGCGCCGGTGTCGGGGTGGCCGGGGCTGCCGTCGTAGGTGACGATCGTGGCCCCGACCAGGAGGCCGGCCAGTAGGAAGTTCCACATCATCCAGCCGGTGGAGGTGTACCAGAGGAAGCGGTCCTGGGGGCCGAGGTCGAGGTGGAGGCCGGCCTGCTTGAGGTGTTCGAGCAGGACGCCGCCCTGGCTCTGGACGATGGCCTTGGGCAGGCCGGTGGTGCCGGAGGAGTAGAGCACCCAGAGCGGGTGGTCGAAGGGGACGGCCTCGTAGACCGGCTCGACGTCGTCGGCGACCAGGTCGTCCCAGTGCAGGGCGCCCTCGGGGGCGGGGGCGCCGAGCAGCGGGACGTGGACGACGGTGCGCAGGGTGGGGAGTTCGCGGCGCAGTTCGGCGACGACCTCGGTGCGGTCGTGGTCCTTGCCGCCGTAGTGGTAGCCGTCGACGGCGAAGAGGACGGCGGGTTCGATCTGCTGGAGGCGGTCCAGGACGCTGCGGGCGCCGAAGTCGGGGGCGCAGCTGGTCCAGATCGCGCCGACGGCGGCGGTGGCGAGGAGGGCGACGGCGGCCTGCGGGATGTTGGGCAGGTAGGCGCTGACGCGGTCGCCGGGGCCGATGCCCCGGGCGCGCAGGGCGGCGGCCAACGAGCCGACCTGGCGGCGCAGTTCGGACCAGGTGAGGACGGCCGGCTGCTCGGTGGTCTCGTCGAGGTGCAGGACGGCCGGGCGGTCGGCGTTGGCCGGGTCCTCGGCGGCGCGCAGGGCGTGTTCGGCGTAGTTGAGGCGGGCGCCGGGGAACCAGCGGGCGCCGGGCATGGCGGGGTCGGCGAGGATGGCCTCGGGGGCCTGGGTGAAGCGGACGTCGAACCACTGGGTGATCGCGGTCCAGAAGCGGTCGAGGTCGGCGGTGGACCAGGCGTGCAGGTCGGCGTAGCGCTGGGCGGCCTGCTGGTCGTCGGCGGCCGGGGCGAGCGGGGCGGCCGGGGCGCCGTGGTGTCCGGCGGCCCAGGCCTGGAAGGCCACCAGGCTGGTGGCTGCGGCGCGAGCGGGGTTGGGGCGCCAGAGCGGTTGGTCCTGGGGTGGGGTGCTCACGGTGGTGGTCTCCCGGCCGGTGGTGGGGACGGGAGTGCTTGTGGCAGGCCCGTCCGGTTGGGCTGTCGGTGCAGACCATGCCATGCGAGCGGCCGCCGCGCCAGGGTCCGCCCGGTGGGTGCCGGGCCGGTCAGCGGCCGGAGATCCCGCCGCCGGACTCACCGCTGAACTCGCCGCCGAACCAGGAGCGGGAGACCCGGGTGTGGAAGGGGAAGGCGAGCGGGGTGTCGGGGGCGGCGAGCTGCCAGCCGTCGGTCTCGTCGGTGGGGCGCGAGGGCGGGAGGTCGGCGAGCGGACGGGCCGGGAGCAGGCCGAAGAGGCAGAGGAAGCCTCCCCTGGCGTCGGAGTCGGTGGCGACCAGGGTGATGTCGGCGGCGTCCGCCAGGATGCCGGTCTCCTCGCGCAGTTCGCGCACGCACGCCTGCTGCCAGCTCTCGCCGTAGTCCACGTAGCCGCCGGGGAAGGCGAGTTGGCCGTAGCCGGGCTCGATGGTGCGGCGGATGACGACGAGGGTGGGGTCGGCGTCGGGGCGGGTGACCGGGAGGAGGGTGACCACGACGGGCAGCGGGTTGCGGTAGCTGATCTCGGCGCAGCCGGGGCAGGTGCGGGGCCAGTGGTCGGTGCCGGCCGGGTAGGGCGTGCCGCAGAAGTGGCAGTGGGAGAACGGCTGGTTGACCGCGCGTGTCGGGTCGTCAGTGGTCATGGCCGGATGGTAGCCGGGTGCGCGCGGCTGCCGTCAGCGGAGCTCGCCGTCGCGGGTGGGGCGGAGCAGGGCGGGGTGCAGGAGGCTGGCGTCGCCGGCGTGGTAGGTGCGGGCCCGGGGGCCGCCGCGGGCGCCGCCGCGGGCGGTGGTGGCGCCGGTGCTCTCGACGAAGCCGGGGACGGAGAGGACCTTGCGGTGGAAGTTGCCGGGGTGGAGCTTCTCGTCCCAGACGGCCTCGTAGACGGCGCGCAGGTCGGGGATGGTGAAGTCGTAGGGCAGGAAGGCGGTGGCGAGCGGGCTGTACTCGAGTTTGGCCCGGACGCGGTCGAGGCCGTCGGCGAGGATGCGCGCGTGGTCGAAGGCGAGCGTGCGGGAGGACTGGCCGGTGGGCCCGCCGACACCACCCCCGTGGGTGTCGGCGGGCGCACCGGCGGCTCGGGGTCGGCCGCAGGGCCGTATGCCCAGGTCGGCGACGGGGTGCCAGGTGGCAGCTGCGGCGTCCGTACCGGCCTGCGGGTCGGGCAGGTCGGGGGCGAAGGCGAGGTAGGCGACGGAGACGACGTGCATGCGCGGGTCTCGCTCGGGGGCGCCGTAGGTGCCGAGCTGTTCGAGGTGGACGCGGCAGAGCGCGGCCTCGACCTCGGAGCCGCCGAGCAGGCCGGTCTCCTCGGCCAGTTCGCGGGCGGCGGCCTCGTCCAGGCTCTCCTCCCCGGCGCGCAGGAAGCCACCGGGCAGGGCCCAGCAGCCCTGGTGGGGCGGGGCGCCGCGCTGGACGAGCAGGACGTGCAGGCCGCCGTGGCGCAAGGTCAGGGCGACCACGTCGACGGTGACGGCGATCGGGGCGTAGGCGCGCGGGTCGTAGACGGCGAGCCACTCCTGCTCGCTCGCGGGCGTGGTCGGGGGCGGGGTGGCCGGGTCGTCCGCTTCCATCACCGGCTCCTCTCCGCGCTCGCCGCCGTACGGGGTGCTGTCGTTCTCTGGCTGAGCACAACGTAGCGATTCCGTTCCCCGGCGGCAAATGGTTTTCCGGGTCCGCGGGGATGCCCGGCTTCTAGGCTGTGACCAGGAACGACCGCGCCCGAGGAGGCCCCATGCCCACTGCTCCCCCGCCGGACTTCGCCGCGGCGCTGGCGGCCGGTCCGCTGGTGCTGGACGGCGGGATGTCGAACCAGCTGGCGGCGGCCGGGCACGACCTCCTCGACGAGCTGTGGTCGGCGCGGCTGCTGGCGGACGCGCCGGAGGCGGTGGTGGCGGCGCACCGGGCGTACTTCGCGGCCGGTGCGGACGTCGCCATCACGGCGAGCTACCAGGCGAGCTTCGAGGGCTTCGCCCGGCGCGGAACGGGCCGGGCCCAGGCCGCGCGGCTGCTGGCGCGCAGCGTGGAGCTGGCCCGGGAGGCGGCGCGGGCCGAGCCGGGCGGGCGGCGGCGCTGGGTGGCGGCGTCGGTGGGGCCGTACGGGGCGGTGCTGGCGGACGGTTCGGAGTACCGGGGCCGGTACGGGCTGAGCACCGCGGAACTGGTGGCCTTCCACCGGCCGCGACTGGAGGCGCTGGCGGCGGCCGGGCCGGACGTGCTGGCGCTGGAGACGGTGCCGGACGCGGACGAGGCGCGGGCGCTGCTGGAGCTGGTGCGCGAGCTGGGCGTGCCGGCCTGGCTGTCGTTCAGCGTGGCGGGCGACCGGACCGGGGCGGGCCAGCCGCTGGCGGAGGCGTTCGCGCTGGCGGCCGAGGTGGACGAGGTGCTGGCGGTGGGCGTGAACTGCTGCACCCCGCAGGACGCGGACCGGGCGGTGGCGCTGGCGGCCGAGGTGACCGGCAAGCCGGTGGTGGTGTACCCGAACAGCGGGGAGGAGTGGGACGCCGCGCGCCGGGACTGGCGCGGCGAGCCGACGTTCCGCTCGGCCCGGGTGGGCGGCTGGCTGGCGGGCGGCGCACGGCTGGTGGGCGGCTGCTGCCGGGTGGGGCCGGACGGGATCGCCGCGCTGGCGGCGGAGGTCGCGGTGCGGCGGGGGCGCTCGAACGGCGTCGAGGAGTGAGGGACGTCCGGGGGTGAGCGGCGCGGCGGGTCGGCGGGCGGGCGGAGGTTAACAAACGGCCGAGCGCGGGTTACCGAGGGGGAAGGTGCACGGACCGGCGACGGCCTGGCAGACTCGTCCCGTTACCACCGCGGTCGACAATGTCGACCGCCTGTCAGCGCGGAGGTCCCCATGCCCGGCCCGATCCAGTCGCTCTCCCGGGCCGCCGCGATCTTGCGCCTGCTGGCCGGCGGTGAGCGCCGCCTGGGCCTGTCCGAGGTCGCGACGTCGCTGGACCTCGCCAAGGGCACCGCGCACGGCATCCTGCGCACGCTCCAGCAGGAGGGGTTCGTCGAGCAGGACCCGGAGAGCGGCAAGTACCAGCTGGGCGCCGAACTGCTGCGGCTGGGGCAGAGCTACCTGGACGTGCACGAGCTGCGGGCACGGGCGCTGGTCTGGGCGGACGACCTGGCCCGGGCGGCCGGCGAGACCGTCTACCTGGGGGTGCTGCACCAGCAGGGCGTGCTGGTCGTGCACCACGTCTTCCGGCCGGACGACACCCGGCAGGTGCTGGAGGTCGGCTCGATGCAGCCGCTGCACAGCACCGCTCTGGGCAAGGTGCTGGTGGCCTACGACCCGGTCGCGCGCGGCGAGTTGGGCGACGGGCCGTACGAGTCGTACACCCTGCGGACGCTGACCGAGGCGGCCGACGTGGACGCCGAGTGCGCGCTGATCCGCGAGCGCGGCTGGACGGACTCGATCGAGGAGACCTGGGAGGGCGTGGCCTCGATCGGCGCGCTGATCCAGGACCGGCGGCGCAACCCGGTGGGCGCGGTGTGCATCAGCGGCCCGGTGGAGCGGGTCTGCGAGGACGGCTTCGTTAAGCCGTCGCTGGTGGCCTCGGTGCGCAGCGCGGCACGGGCGATCTCCCGCGATCTGGGCGCCGGGCGCTTCTGAAACCCGAGGCCGCGCCGGCGGCCACATCGTCACGCTGAGGCGCGGACGGGCATCGGCCTGTCCGCGCCTTGGCGTTTTGCCCTGGTTTGGCCCGCTCCGCTGGGTAACTTCGGGGGAAGGGTCACAGCTCCGTAACCCTGCCTTGACGTGAGGGCAACCAGGGGAGGAAGCTTCCGCATAACGGTCGACATTGTCGAACGATGGCCGGGAAGATCACTCCCCCGATGCGCTCACCCGCACAACGATCGGCCGGCCGCCCCCACCCACACCTCCGGGCCATATGGACAAGGGAGTCTTTGTGTCCGCGTTCTCCAACGGCGACGTCTTCGTCGGCGAAACCCTCGGCACCGCCGCCCTGATACTTCTCGGTGGCGGCGTCTGCGCCGCCGTGACCCTCAAGAAGTCGAAGGCCCTCAACGCCGGCTGGCTGGCGATCACCTTCGGCTGGGGCTTCGCGGTCCTGATCGCCGCGTACATCTCGGCTCCGAAGTCCGGCGCCCACCTCAACCCGGCCGTCACCGTCGCGCTCGCCATCAAGAGCGGTGACTGGAGCCAGGTGCCGCTCTACCTCGGCTCCCAGTTCCTCGGCGCGATGATCGGCGCCGTGCTGGTCTGGCTCACCTACCTCGGCCAGTTCCAGGCCAACGAGGAACCCACCCTCGGCATCTTCTCGACCGGGCCCGAGATCCGGAACCCGATCCAGAACGTCGTCACCGAGGTCATCGGCACCTTCATCCTCTGCATGGCGATCCTCACCCTCGGCAAGAACGACGGTCTGGCCGCCGGCGGCCTCAGCACCCTGATCGTGGCCCTCACGGTCGTCGGCATCGGCCTCTCGCTGGGCGGCCCCACCGGCTACGCGATCAACCCGGTCCGCGACCTCGGCCCGCGCATCGTGCACTCGCTGCTGCCCATCCCGAACAAGGGCGGCTCCGACTGGTCGTACGCCTGGGTGCCGGTCGTCGGCCCGCTGATCGGCGGCGCACTGGCCGGCGGTCTGTACAACGCGATGTTCTGACGGGCCGGGTTCGAACCCGCCGAGCACGGGGACCGACCACTGTGTCGGGCCCACCCACCCCGTAACCCCCGAATCCTGAGCCGAGGACCCTCTGATGACCTCCACTGGCAACTACATCGCCGCGATCGACCAGGGCACCACCTCCAGCCGTTGCATCATCTTCGGCGCCGACGGCCGGATCGTCGCCGTCGACCAGCAGGAGCACCGGCAGATCTTCCCGCAGCCCGGCTACGTCGAGCACGACGCCGCCGAGATCTGGACCCGGGTGCAGTCGGTCGTCCGCGGCGCGCTGGAGAAGGCCGGCCTGACCAAGGACGACATCCGCGCGATCGGCATCACCAACCAGCGCGAGACCACCGTCCTGTGGGACAAGAACACCGGCGAGCCGGTCCACAACGCGCTGGTGTGGCAGGACACCCGCACCGAGGGCCTCTGCCGCGAGCTCGGCCGCAACGTCGGCCAGGACCGCTTCCGCCGCGAGACCGGCCTCCCGCTCGCCAGCTACTTTGCCGGCCCGAAGATCCGCTGGCTGCTGGACAACGTCGAGGGCCTGCGCGAGCGCGCCGAGGCCGGCGACATCCTGTTCGGCACCATGGACACCTGGGTGATCTGGAACCTCACCGGCGGTGTCAACGGCGGCAAGCACGTCACCGACGTCACCAACGCCAGCCGCACCATGCTGATGAACCTGCACACCCTGCAGTGGGACGAGAAGATCGCCGAATCGATCGGCGTGCCGATGGCCGTCCTGCCGGAGATCCGCTCCTCCGCCGAGGTCTACGGCGAGGCCGTCGGCGACCTGGCCGGCGTCCCGGTCGCCTCCGCGCTCGGCGACCAGCAGGCCGCGCTGTTCGGCCAGACCTGCTTCGACGAGGGCGAGGCCAAGTCCACCTACGGCACCGGCACCTTCCTGCTGCTCAACACCGGCGAGAAGATCGTCAACTCGTACCACGGCCTGCTGACCACCGTCGGCTACCGGATCGGCGACCAGGCCCCGGTCTACGCCCTGGAAGGCTCGATCGCCGTCACCGGCTCGCTCGTCCAGTGGCTGCGCGACCAGCTCGGCATCATCTCCACCGCCGCCGAGATCGAGACCCTCGCCAACACCGTCGAGGACAACGGCGGCGCCTACTTCGTCCCGGCCTTCTCCGGCCTGTTCGCCCCGTACTGGCGTTCCGACGCCCGCGGCGTGATCGCCGGCCTGACCCGGTACGTCACCAAGGGCCACCTGGCCCGGGCCGTCCTGGAGGCCACCGCCTGGCAGACCCGCGAGGTCGTCGACGCCATGCAGAAGGACTCCGGCGTCGAACTCACCGCCCTCAAGGTCGACGGCGGCATGACCAGCAACAACCTGCTCATGCAGAACATCGCCGACGTCCTGGACGCCCCGGTCGAGCGCCCGTATGTGGCCGAGACCACCGCCCTCGGCGCCGCCTACGCGGCCGGACTCGCCGTCGGCTTCTGGAACGACCTCGACACCCTGCGGGCCAACTGGCACCGCGCCGCCGAATGGACCCCGCGCATGGACGAGGCCACCCGGGAGCGCGAGTACAAGAAGTGGCTCAAGGCCGTGGAGCGCACCATGGGGTGGGTGGAGGAAGAAGAGACCGACTGACCGACAAGCCGGTCGGGGCCCCGAGCCCCGACCGGCCGCCCGCCGTTCCGGCAGCGGGTGTCACCGCGTTTCACCGGCCCGCCGCACCGGGCCGACCGGCCTCTCAGCAGAGGCCGCACCGCACACGAGAGGAGTAACGGCGCCGCCTGACCCGCGCGCCGTACACAACCACCATGGCAACCATCCCGACCCTGGGCGCCGAGCGCACCGCCGGCCACACCGCCTCCCGCGCCGAGACCCGTGAGCTGCTCGGCAAGGCCACCTACGACCTGCTGGTGATCGGGGGCGGCATCCTCGGCACGGCCGTCGCCTGGACCGCCTCCCAGGCCGGACTCAAGGTCGCCATGGTCGACGGCGGCGACTTCGCCGGCGCCACCTCCAGCGCTTCCTCCAAGCTCGTCCACGGCGGTCTGCGCTACCTGCAGACCGGCGCGGTCAAGCTCGTCGCCGAGAACCACAAGGAGCGCCGCGCGCTCGCCACCGACGTCGCGCCGCACCTGGTCAACCCGCTGACCTTCTTCGTGCCGGTCTACAAGGGCGGCCCGCACAGCGCGCCCAAGCTCGGCGCCGGCGTCTTCCTGTACTCCGCGCTGTCCGCCTTCCGTGACGGCATGGGCCGGGTCTCCACCGCCGCGCACGCCGCCCAGCAGGTGCCCGCGCTGCGCACCGAGGGACTGCGCTCGGTGGCCGTCTACGGCGACCACCAGATGAACGACTCGCGCGTCGCCGTGATGACCGTGCGCGCCGCCGTCGACGCCGGCGCCGTGGTGCTCAACCACGCCGAGGTCACCGGCCTGCGCTTCACCGCCGGCCGGGTCACCGGCGCCGAGCTGCGCGACCGCCTGGACGGCACCGAGTTCGGCATCGACGCCCGCCTGGTGCTCAACGCCACCGGCCCGTGGGTGGACCACCTGCGCAAGATGGAGGACGCCGGCGCCGCGCCGTCGATCCGCCTCTCCAAGGGCGCGCACGTCGTCGTCAAGCGCCGCTCGCCGTGGCGCGCCGCGCTGACCATCCCGATCGACAAGTACCGCGTCTCCTTCGCCATCCCGTGGGAGGACCACGTCCTGCTCGGCACCACCGACGAGGAGTACACCGGCGACCCGAAGGACGTCCGGGCCACCGAGGCGGACATCGACCAGATCATGGGCGAGGCCGCGCACGCCATCCGTGACGAGCACCTCGACCGCGACCTGATCACCTACTCCTTCGCCGGCCTGCGGGTGCTGCCCGGCGGCCCGGGCGACACCGCCGCCGCCAAGCGCGAGACGGTCGTCACCGAGGGCAAGGGCGGCATGCTGTCGGTCGCCGGCGGCAAGTGGACCACCTACCGCCACATCGGCCGCACCGTGCTGGAGAAGCTGGCGCACGTGCCCGGCACCAGCCTCGGCGAGGACATGTCCCCGATCGCGGCGACCGTGCCGCTGCCGGGCGTCGGCGCGCCGAACGCCGTCGCGCACCGGCTGCTGATCGACCGCGACCCGGGCTCCCGGATGGAGCCGCTGGTGGCCAAGCACCTGGCCAGCCACTACGGCACGCTGTCCTTCGAGATCGCCCGCATGATCGACGAGAACCCGGAGCTGGGCCGGCCGATCCACGAGGACGGCCCGGACGTCTGGGCGCAGGTCGCCTACGCGGCCGACAGCGAGTGGGCGTACACGGCGGACGACGTGCTGCGGCGCCGCACCACGATGACCGTGCGCGGGCTGGACACGCCGGAGATCCGGGACGAGGTCGAGGCCTTCCTCGCGAAGCGCGGAACCAAGTAAGCACAGCCTCGCGAAGCGCGGAACCAAGTAAGCACAGCCTCGCGAAGCGCGGAACCAGTAGGCACAGCCAGCTAGGCAGAGCCTCGCGAAGGGCGGGCACCCGGGTTCTCCGGGTGCCCGCCCTTCGTGCGCCCGGCTCGCGGGCGGGGTACGAAGGGGCTCCCGGCCGGCCGCTCAGATCGGCGTGCCCGCCTTGATGACGTGGCGGAGGCGGCGGTCGGGGCGGGTGAGGACGGTGAGGTCGGCGAGCGGGTCGCCGTCGACGAGGAGGAGGTCGGCGTGGGCACCCGGGGCGAGGGTGCCGATCCGGCCCTCCAGGCCGAGCGGGCGGCGGTCGTGGTGGCCGAGCGGAGCACGTCGGCGGCGGGCTGGACCCGGCCGCCGTCCTGGAACGGGCGCTGCCCGAGCTGGTACCGCCGCCCGGCAGACCGCCGAGGTGGTCCTGGCCGCGCGCGGGGGCTGCTGGCCCGGACGGCGGCGGGCGGCGCGGCCGCGGAGGACCTGCTGGACGCGACGGCGGCCGTGCTGTCGGGGCTGCTGGGCTGAGTCCCGGTCGTCGGACACGCCCGAGGGGCGGTACCCGTACGGGTACCGCCCCTCGGCGGATGTCGGCGGCGGCGGGCGCCGTCCGGCCTAGATGATCAGGCTGAGCGGCATGATCAGGGCGATGGCGACGACCGAGATCACCGTCTCCATCACCGACCAGGACTTCAGCGTCTGCCCGACGCTCATCCCGAAGTACTCCTTCACCAGCCAGAAGCCGGCGTCGTTGACGTGCGACAGGAAGAGCGAGCCGGCGCCGATCGCCAGGACCAGCAGGGCCGCGTGGGTGGAGGACATGTCGGCGGCGAGCGGGGCGACGATCCCGGCGGCGGTGATGGTGGCGACCGTCGCCGAGCCGGTGGCCAGGCGGATCAGCACCGCGATCAGCCAGCCGAGCAGCAGCGCCGAGATGTGCCACTTGCCGGACCACTCGCTCACCGCGTTGCCGACGCCCACGTCGATCAGGGTCTGCTTGAAGCCGCCGCCGGCGCCGACGATGAACACGATGCCGGCGATCGGGCCGAGCGACTTGCCGACGGTGTCGGAGATCCGGGCCTTGTCGAAGCCGGCCGCCTTGCCGAGGGTCAGCATGCCGAGCAGGGTCGCGGCGAGCAGCGCGATCAGCGGCGAACCGATGAAGTCGAAGACCCGCTGGGCCATCGCCTTCGGGTTGTCGACCACCACGTCGGTCAGGGCCTTGCCGAGCATCAGCACGACCGGCAGCAGGATCGTCGCCAGCACCGCGCCGAAGGACGGCGTGTGCTCGGGCCTGGTGGTCTCCTCGGGGGCGGTGGCCTTCGGGATCTCCAGCGGGCCGACCCAGCGCTCGGCCAGCCGGGAGAACAGCGGGCCGGCCACGATCAGGGTGGGCACCGCGATCAGCAGGCCGAGCGCCAGGGTGATGCCGAGGTCCGCCTTCAGGGCGTCGACGGCGACCAGCGGGCCCGGGTGCGGGGGCACCAGGCCGTGCAGCACGGACAGGCCGGCCAGCGCGGGGATGCCGATCCGCATCAGCGGCACGTTGCCGCGGCGGGCGACCAGCAGCACGATCGGGATCAGCAGGACGACGCCGACCTCGAAGAACAGCGGCAGGCCGAGGACGGCGGCGATCAGCGCCATCGCCCAGGGCAGCGCCTTGTTGCCCGACCGGGCCAGCACGGTGTCCGCGATGATGTTGGCGCCGCCGGAGTCGGCGAGCAGCTTGCCGAGCATCGCGCCCAGCCCGATCAGCAGGCCGACGCCGGCCACGGTGGAACCGAAGCCCGTGGAGAAGCTGTTGAGCAGCTTGTCGAACGGGGCGCCCGCGACGGCGGCCAGTAGGCCGGAGCCGAGCGTGAGGGCGAGGAAGGGGTGCAGCTTCAGCTTGGTGATCAGTAGGACGATCACACCGATGCTGAGCAGGACCGCGATCAGCAGCTGGGAGTCGCTGCTGGTGTGCGGCAGGGCCGGTGGGGCGGCCGCGAGCAGAGTGGGGGCAATACTCACGCGAGGTCTCCATTGACCGGCCGCAGCAGCGCCACGGCCATCTCGACGAGTTCTTCGGGGGACGGACCGACGTCCAGGACGGCGCCGCGCTCGTGCGCGCCCAGGGGTTCCAGGGCGGCGTACTGCGAGTCGAGCAGCGACGGCGGCATGAAGTGGCCGGTGCGGTGGGCGAGCCGGTCCTCGACCAGCTCGTGACCGCCGCTGAGGTGCAGGAAGTAGGCGCCCGGGCAGGCCGCGCGCAGGGTGTCGCGGTAGCGGTGCTTCAGCGCCGAGCAGGTGACCACGCCGCCGGTACCGTCCTCGGCCCGCTCCTTGAGCCAGGCGCCGAGGGCGCGCAGCCAGGGGGCGCGGTCCTCGTCGTCCAGCGGGATGCCGGCCGACATCTTGGCGATGTTGGCCGCCGGGTGGAAGTCGTCCGCCTCCGCGTAGGGGAGGTCGAGGCGTTCGGCCAGCAGGCGGGCCAGGGTGGTCTTGCCGACACCGGAGACGCCCATCACCACGATGGTGAGAGGGGTGTCCGGGAGGTCGTGGTTCTCGACGCTGAGAGCCATGGGTGGTGCTCCTTCGTTGCCTGGCCGCCACTATCGCCTCAAAGATATGACGTATTCAAGTGGCGGAAACCAAATCGTCATACTTTTGGGCTGTGGGGTAGATCGCAGGACGCAGGACCCGGTACGCGCCGGTGGTGGCGGCGGGGTGGGCGTCTACGCTGGGCGGATGGAGATCCAGGGGCTGCCCGGTCGGCTGCTTGACGAGCTCGGGCCGGCGATCGCGTCGGGGGAGATTCCCGAGGGCGCGGTGCTGCGCGGCGAGGAGCTGGAGGAGCGGTTCGGGGTGTCCCGGACGGTCGTCCGGGAAGCGGTGCGGATCCTGGAGGGGATGCGCCTGGTGGCGTCCCGGCGGCGGGTCGGGATCACCGTGCAGCCCAGGTCGCTCTGGGACGTCTTCGACCCGCTGGTGATCCGCTGGCGGCTGGCCGGCGCGGACCGCTCGGCCCAGCTGCGCTCGCTCGGCTCGCTGCGGGTGGCCGTCGAGCCGGCCGCGGCCGCGCTCGCCGCGGTGCACGCGAGCGACGACGACCGGCGCCAACTCGGCTCACTGGCCGTGGAGTTGACCGTCTCGGCGCGGGCCGCCGACCTCACCACCTTCCTCCGGCACGACATCGACTTCCACGCCACCGTGCTGCGCGCCTCCGGCAACGAGATGTTCGCCCACCTCGGCGACACCGTGGGGGCGGTGCTCACCGGGCGGACCGAGTACCATCTGATGCCCCATCAGCCGGAGCCGTACGCGATCCGGCTGCACCGCGAAGTCGCCGACGCGATCTGCGCGGGGGACGCCGTCCAGGCCGAGCAGGCCATGCGGACGATCGTGGCGGGCGCCCTGGAGGAGCTCAACCAGCAGTTGGGCTGACTTCCCCCGGCAGCGGGCCGCCCGCTGCCGGCTGCCCGGATCACGCGCTTTGACGGCAGTTCGGTGGATTCGGACGCATAGTCCTGGTTCGACGGGGCAGAGTGAGGCGAGGGGGCGCTTTTCGCGTGCGCCCGTCCCGTGTCCGCCGCCGAGTCCGCGCCTGGGGGTCGATCGATGTCCGTGCCACGCCGCCGTCGCCGCCTGCCCGACGAGGTGCGCGCCGCCGCCGTCCGGGCGGTGCTCTGCCTGTCCTTCACGCTGGTCGGCGTGGTCGTCGCCACGCTCGCCTCGTACGCGGACAGTTGGCTGATGACTCCGGCGCTGATGGCGATGGGGCTCGGGGTGTTCGGCACGATGTGGTGCCTGCTGGAGATCCTGATCTCGCGCCAGGTCGCCGCCCAGCGGCAGCGCGCGCCCGGCTCCGCGCACCCGATGGCGGGCAGCCGGGCGCCCGACCCGCTGGCCGCCCGGCCGCTCCCCCGCCCCGGCGGGCCGCAGCGTCAGCCGCGGCTGCCGGCCGCGTAGGACACCCGCGGCCGGCGCCGCGGGTCAGTCCTCCGGGACGGCCCGGTAGTGGGTGGTGAGCCGGCCCGTGTCGTCCAGGACGTGGAAGGCGAGCATCGGCGGCTGGGTGAAGGAGATGCCGGGCCCGCCCTCGCAGGGCAGCGTGACGGTGGAGACCACACCCGGGGCGACCAGCAGGGGCAGTCCGGCGAAGGTGGTGGCGGCGCCGGTGTGGGAGTGGCCGCAGAGCAGGCCGGCCACCCGCGGGTGCCGGGCCAGCACCGCGCCGAGCGCCTCCTCGCCGAACTGGCGGATCGGGTCGACGTTCGGCAGGTGCAGGACGGCCGGCGGGTGGTGGAAGGCCACCAGCGCGGGCAGGTCGGCGCGGCCGGCCGCCAGTTCGGCGTCCAGCCAGGCCAGCGTCTCCTCGTCCAGCAGGCCGTCGTCGCGGCCCGGGATCGAGGAGTCCAGCATCAGCACGTCGGCGCCGGGCAGTTGGTGCAGCCGGTTGACCGGGCCGTCCGCGGGGGCCTCGCCGAGCAGCACCTCCCGGTAGGGCGCCCGGCGGTCGTGGTTGCCGGGGCAAGTGAGCACCGGGTACCGGGAGTCCAGCACCTTGGCCACCTGCTCGTACTCGGCGGCCAGGCCGTGGTCGGCGAGGTCCCCGGTGACGAGCACGGCGTCCAGCGGGCCGGGCAGGGCGTCGAGGTACGCCATCACCTGCCCGGCCCGCCGCAGGGCGCGCCTGCCGCCGTCCCGGCGGTGCTCCTGCCCGAGGTGGATGTCACTGAAGTGCGCGATCGTCAGCATGGACGCCACGCTAGTCAGTTGCGGACTGCACCGGAACCTCGGCCGGACGCTTGAACATCCGGGTGGCGGTGATCTCGCCGTGGATGGCCGGGCCGTCCGGGTCCTGCGGGGCGGGCAGGCCGGGGCGCAGGTGCTCCTCGACCGAGATGTACTTGAGGCCCGCCCGCAGGTCGGCATCGTTGCGCAGCCGGATGACCAGCGGGAACTCGGCGAGCGCGGTGGTGTCGAACAGACCGGTGGTGTAGATCAGTTGGACGCCGAGCGCATCGGCCACGGCCCGCTGGAGCTCCAGCAGGTAGGTGGCGTTCGCGCGGCCGATCGGGTTGTCCAGGAACAGCGTGCCGGCGTGCCGCAGCTGGGACTGGCCGCGGTCGTTGGCGCGCAGCGCGGCCATCGTGCAGTACAGCGCGATGGCGGCGGTGAGCAGCTGGCCGCCGGAGAAGACGTCGGACATCTGGCCGACGCCGACCCGCTCGGCGCGCAGCACCGCGTCCGGCTTGAGGATCTCGACGCTGACGCCCTTCGGGCCGATCGCGGCGGCGACCCCGCGCAGCAGCAGGGACATGCCGTCGCGGCGCAGGTCGCTGTTCTTGCGGACGGCGGCGCGGGTGGCCTCGTCGATGACCTCGCCGAGGCGCTCGACCAGGGTGGCGTGGTCCGGGTCCTCGAAGCGGATCCTCAGGAACTCCTGGCCGGACCACTCCCCCAGGCCCTCGGGCAGCCGGGAGAGCCGCTGGGCGGCGCGCAGGGTGGTGAGCGAGGACTCGACCAGGCCGCGCAGCCGGTCGACGATCGAGCCGCGGTTGCGCTCCAGCTGGGCGAGTTCGTCGGTCAGCACGCGCAGCCGGGGCGCGAAGGCGGCGGCCCAGGCAGCGGCGTGCTCGGGCAGCGCGGCGGCGGGCAGTTCGCGGATCTGCTGGCGGGCGGGAGTGCGGACGGCCTCGTAGCGGGCGGCGTTGGCGTGCCGGACGAGGGCGTCGGAGGCGTCGCGGACGGCGAGTTCGGCGGAGGACAGCTCGCCGGCGGCGGTGCGCAGGGCGCGGCGGGCCTCGGCGGCGGTGCCGCGTGCCTCCGGCAGCGAGCCGAGGTAGGGCTCGACGGACTGGCCGTCGTCCTCCTGCTGCTCGCGCAGGCCGTCGCGCAGCTGGCCGGCGATTTCGTCGAAGTCGGCGGCGGCCGACTGGGCGGCGTCGAAGGTGCGTTGCAGGTCGGCGTGCGCGGTGCGGGCGGCGTCCAAAGCCTCCCGGCGCTCGGCGAGCCGGCTGGTGGCGGTGCGCAGCAGGACCTGGGCGTGCTCGGGGTCGGCGGGGACGAGGTCCTCGGGCAGTTCGGTGTGCGCCTCGCCGTCGGCGGGGGCGGAGCGCTCGGCCTCGCCGCGCAGGCGTCCGAGCTGCTCGCTGGCGGCGGCGGAGCGGGCCTCGATGGTGGCGACCAGGTCCTCGGCGCGGGCGGCCGCGGCCTGGCGGGCCGGGCCGTCGGCGCCGTCGGGACTGCCGAGGAGTTCCTCGGCGCGGGTGCGGACCTTGTTGGTGAGGCGGTCGAGTTCGGTCGCGGCGGCGGCCTCGTCACCCTCGGCGCGGGCCTGCTCGGCGCGCAGGTCGGCGCCGACGCCGACCTTCTCGTACAGCTGGGAGGCGGCGCGGTAGGCCTCGCGCAGGGCGGGCAGTGCGGCGGGGGCGGTCTCGGAGGGCTCGTCGGCCTGCTCGGCGGCGGGGATCTCGGCGCGTTCGGCGCGCACGGTACGGGCGGTGCGGCGGGCGTCGTCGGCGGCGCGCTGGGCGGCGCGGCGGTCCTCGTCGCAGGTGCGGGCGCGTTCGGCGCAGACGGCCTGGCGGCGGTCGCACTCGGCGGCGTCCTCGGCGAGTTCGCGCTGGCGGCGGGCCCAGTTGGCGCGCTCGCGCAGCCGGAAGGCGAGGCCGGAGAGGGCGTCGGCGCGGCGGCGGGCGCGCTGGGCGGCCTCGCGGTGCTCCTCGTGGGCGGCGGCCGCGGCGGCGTGGTCGGTCTCGGCCTCGTCGTGGTCGGCGCGCAGGGTGGCCAGGGCGGCGGCGGCCTGCTCGGCGTGCTCGCGGGCGGCCTCGGCGGCGGCGGCGAGTTCGGCGAGGGTGCCGGGCGGGCAGCTGGCGTGCCAGGAGGCGAGGCGGGCGGCGAGGGCGCGGTCGGCACCGAGGCGGGCGGCGAGTTCGCGGATGTGCTCCTCGCGGGCGCCCGCCCGGGCGCGCAGTTCGCGGCGCTCGTCGTCGGCGGCGGACTCGTCGTGCATGGCCGGGTTCGGCGGCACCAGGAAGAACGCGGGCTGGTCGGTGATCGGGGCGATCAGGGAGGCGGCGGCGCCGACGGCGACGGTGGAGCGGGGCAGCAGGGCGGCGGCCTGCAAGGCCTCGCGGGCCCGCTCCAGCGAGGCGGGGTCGGTGACGACGACGCCGTCGACGAGTTCGGGGCGGGCGGCGAGGATCGCCTCGTGGTCGGCCGGGTCGACGGACTGGGCGAGGTAGCGCCAGCCCGGCAGGGCGGGGATGCCGTGCTCGGCGAGGTACTCGACGGTGGCCAGGACGTCCGGGCCGGGCGGCAGCAGTCCGCCGTCGCCGAGGGCGGCGAGGATGCGGGAGTCGTCGGCGGCTGCGGTGCGCAGGTCGAACAGGGTGCGTTCGGCGGTGGCGATGGACTCGTCGAGGAGTTCGCGCAGGTACTCGGCGTTGCGGTCGAGGACGGAGGGGGTGAGGAAGCCGGCGTCCTCCTCGGCCCCTGACCCGTCGTCGCTCCAGTCGGTGGGTGCGGGGGTCAGGGAGAGCAGGTCGGAGAGGCGCTGCTCGGTGGCGAGCAGGGCGGCGGTGCGCTGCTCGGCGGCGAGGGCCCGGGCGGCGGCCGTGCGGGCGTCGCCGGCGCGTTCGGCGGCGAGTTCGGCGCGGCCGGTGGCGGCGGCGGCCTCGCGCAGCCGGGCGGCGCAGGCCTCGGCGGTCGTACGGGCCTGGGCGAGGGCGGCGCCGGCGGCCTTCTCGACGTCGGCGGCGTGCAGGGCGGCGCGGGCCGGGTCGACGTCGCCGTCGGCGTCGATGAAGCCGGCCTCGACGGCGGCGGCGGTCTCCTGCTCGACCTCGGCGAGGCGCTGGCGCAGGTGGTCGACCTCGCTGCGGGCCTTCTGGGCGGCGGTGGCGGCCTCGGTGGCGTCGGACTGGGCCTTGGCGCCGTCGTCCTGGAGCTCGCCGGCGCGCTGCTCCTCGGTGTCGGCGCGGGCCTCGGCGGCCGCGGCGGCGCCCTCCAGGGCGCGGGCCAGGGCGGTGGCGGCGCGGGCGCGGGCGGCGAGCGCGGGGGCGGCGTCGAGTTCGGCCTCGCGGATGGCGGCGGCGACCCGGGTGACCCGGTCGGCGGCGGCGCGCTGGCGCAGGACGGTCTCGGCGGCCTGCCAGGCAGCGTGCAGGGTGCGGGCGTCGATGAGTTCGCGGCGCAGCGCGGCGGCCTCGGCGGTGGCCGCCGCGAGGCCCAGGGTGGCGTGCCGGTGGGTGAGTTCGGCGGTGATGAGGGTGTGCCGGGTGCGGTCGGCCTCGGCGGCGGTGACGGCGCCCGCGGCGGCGGCGACCTCGATGGCGAGGTCCTGGGCGCGGTCGCGTTCGGCGGCGGCGCGGGAGGTGAGGGCGTGGGCGAGGCGGCGGGTGCGGCGTTCGGCGGTGCGGTGGGCCTCGCGGACGCTCTCGCGGGCGCCGGTGGCCTCGACGATGCGTTCCAGCAGGTCGAGGGAGCCGGCGGTGAAGTCGCGTTCGGCGGTGAGTTCGGCGCGGCGGCCGAGCTTGGCGGCGAAGCCGTGGACGAGGTCGGCGAGGCCGTCGGTGTCCCGGGTGTCGGTGACGGCGCGCAGCAGCAGGTCGGTGAAGTCACTGTCGTGCTTGACCGCGAAGAGGCCGGCGGCCTCGCCCTCGTCGGCGTTCATCTCACGCTGGTAGCGGAAGAGTTCGGGGTCGAGGCCGAGTTCGCCGAGGTGCTCGGTCCAGCGGTCGTGGCCGTCCTCGAAGACCAGGTCGAGGTGCGGGTGGGCCTTGCCTGCCTCGGTGAGGGCGTCGCGGAAGCCCTTCATGGTGCGGCGGCGGCCGCGGGCCTTCTGGTCGCCGGCCAGGCTGATCCGTTCGGCGACCGGCAGCGAGTCCAGGGTGAGGCCGGGGCCGGGGCGGAAGGAGTACCAGGTCTCGGCGAACTTGCGCGGGTCGGAGGAGACCTGGCGGCCGCGCCACTCGCTGACCTTGCCGACCACGATCAGCTCGCCGGTGACGGTGTGCTGCCACTCCAGCGCGACGTGGCCGCAGTCGTCGGCGAGCAGGAACTTGCGCAGCACGCCGGAGCTGGCGCCGCCGAGGGTGTTGCGGTGGCCGGGGAGCATCACCGAGAAGATCAGCTTGAGCAGGACGGACTTGCCGCCGCCGTTCTCCAGGAAGAGCACGCCGGCCGGGGCGGGGCGGCGGACCGGGCCCTCGGCGTCCTCGCCGAACAGGCCGATCTGCTGCGGGGCCGGGTCGGCGACGGGCTCGCCGACGCCGCGCAGGTCGAGCACCGTGTCGGCGTAGCGGGCGCCGGCCGGGCCGATCGAGTAGAGGCGGACCCGGTTGAGCTCGTACATGTGCGGCGGTTCTCCGTGGCTGGGGGGTGGTCGGGACTCGGGCTCAGAGCGAGTGGAACGGCAGGCCTGCGTCGGCCACCAGTTCGTCGCCGGTGTCCGGCGGCAGCAGGCTGGCGGTGCCGTCGGAGACCGGGACGATGCCGAGGTCGAGCAGTTCGGCCATGGCCGCGCTGCCGGCCAGGTCGCGGACCTGGAGCTGGTAGCGGGCGGTGGTGCGGTAGGTGCCGCCGGCGTCGTCGGAGACCTTCTGCAGGAAGCCGGAGTCGACCAGGAACAGCACGGCCTTGGCGACGATGCCGATGGTGGAGCCGGAGAGCCGGCGGGCGTCCTTGGTGGCGCCGGTGGCGGTGCGCCGGGCCCACACCCGCCAGGCGGCCTCCAGGCCGGGGGCGTCGGACTGCGGGTCGGTGTTGTCGCCCTCGGTCGCGGCCTGCTCCTCCAGGCGGCGGCAGGCCTGGCGGACGAAGGCGTCGACGCCGTTGACGGTGATCCGGCCGAGGTAGCCGTCGTCGGCGAGGTCCTCGGGCCGGGGGAAGGCCATCGCGGCGACGGCGAGGTGGGCCAGGCCGTGCAGGAAGCGGTCGGTGGACTCGGTGGCGGCGCGGCGCGAGTAGTCCCCCATCCGGACGGCGAACACCGAGTCCTCGGCGGCGGCGACGGCCATGCCGGCGCGCGGCGAGACCTCCAGGACGACCAGGCCCATGCCGGTGGCGACAGCGTCGGCGAGCCGGGCGAACGGCGGGTCCTCGCGGTGGCGGCGGACGAGTTCGGCGTACTCGGCGTCGCGGGCGGGGAGCAGCTTGGCCTGGAGGCCGAAGGAGACCAGCCGGGCTGCGTCGGCGACGTCGCCGGGGGTGATCGGGGCGGGGGCCGCGGGTTCGGTCTCGGCCGCCCAGGACGCGTCGTGGTGGGTCGTCACGGGCGGTGCTCCTCGGGGCTGTTGCTGGTACGGGCGATCTGGTGGTGCGTCAAGACGGCGGCTTGGTCAGCCGGCGTCCTTGCGGTCGGCGGCCATGCCGGCCGCGTCGAGCAGGGCGCTGCCGACGATCAGGTCGGCGCCGCCGAACTGCGGGTCGCGCAGCGGGGTGCCGTCGTCCACGGCGAACAGCAGCCGCTCCTCGCCCTGCCGGTAGGCGGTGCCGACCGGCGGGCTGGCCGCGTGGACGGCCAGCAGGGCGACGAGGTACGGCAGCTCCGGGTCCTGCTCGCGGGCCTCGGCGAGCAGGCCGGAGAGCCGGCGGGGGGCGTCGGCGGGCAGGTCGAGCAGGAGCAGCGCGGCCTCCAGCTGGGCTTCGGAGAAGCGGCTGTCGTCCGGGGTGGCGACCAGGTCCGGGTCGGGCAGTTCGGCGCCGAGGTGCTCGCGCTCGACCGGCGGGGTGAGCAGCAGGTCGACCAGGTCGACGACCCGGACGGAGACGGGGGTGCGCAGGCCGGCGCCGCGGGCGAAGAAGGCACCGGTGGGGCCGACGGCCTGCTCGACCGGCAGCCGCAGCACGGGGGCGAGCAGCTGGCCGTAGAGGTCGATGCCGCTGCGGGCGCCGGGGGTGGCGAAGGCCTGCCGGTCCTGCTCGGCGCGGAACAGCGGGCCGGCCTCCAGCAGGCGGGTCTGCAGCTTCGTGTGCCGGCGGATGCAGTCCTTGACGATGTCGAGCAGCTCGGCGGCGCGGCGCTTGTGCTCGGCCCCTTCGGGGGTGTGGGGCTCGGCCTCGTCGCGGGCCTTGCGGATGTTGGTGAGAATCGCGTTCTCGTGCCGGTAGCGGTCGGCGATGTGGTCCAGCGCCTCGTCGATGAGGTCGGGGATGGCGCGCATCCAGTCGACGGCGCGGACGTTGCGCCGGGTCGCGTCGAGGGCGCGGCGCAGCGTCTCGGCGTACTGGACGGTGCGGTAGCGGGCCTGCTCGGCGGCGAGCTGGGCGTCGGCCAGGCGGCCGCGGCGGATCAGCACCTCCAGCTTGACCTCGGCGGCGATCTGGGCCGAGGTGACGTCGGTGTCGAGCGCGCCGACCAGGACGTTGACCGCCTCGTCGGTGGTGCGCAGGTAGACGCCGCCGTCGGGGCCGGGGACCTCCTCGATCAGCTTGAAGTCGTAGTCGCGCCGGACGTACGCGCCGTCCGCGCCGAAGGTGCCGTAGACGGCGCGGAAGCCCCGGTCGACGCTGCCGACGTTGATCAGCGACTCCAGCACCCAGCGGGCGACCCGCTCGTGCTCGGCGGCGGGGCGGTCGGCGGCCTGGGCGGCGACCCGGGGCAGCAGGCGGGCGAGCACTATGTCGCGGTCGGCGCCGGTGTCGAAGTCCATGTGCAGGGTGACCAGGTCGATCGCGGCGAGACCGACCTCGGCCATCGCGTAGCCGCCGTACTCGCCCGCCAGGTTGACCTTGCGGTTGTCCAGGTCGTGCAGGGGGGCGGTGCAGGCCAGCGCCTTGAGCCGGCGGGCCAGGCCCTCGTCGGCGGCGGGGCCGGGCGCGGGCCTCGCCGCGACGGACCCGGCGGGCGGCCGGGGGCCGGGCAGGGTGGGCAGGTCAGCGATGGCGGTCACGGTGGACAAGATTAGAGGTTCGCACCGACATCGACCGAAACGGGCCTTGTGGGCGGGCTGCGCGGCAGGCCGGAGGGCGTGTCGGGGGTGAATTCAGAACGGGGTTTCGACGGGATTCCGCCATTCCCGAACCGATATTCGGGAAACCCGTGAAGGTGGCGCGTCGCCACCGTGATGATCGGCCTATGATCACTCGACTGGTCAAAGCAGGCTTCGCCGCCGCGCTGTCCGTGACCACCCTCGCCACCGGTGCCGCCGCCTCGTCGGCCGCCCCCGCCGACGCCCCCGCCGTGCAGGGGCAGCACGTGACCGCGGCCCTGAACGGCTTCCTGCCGGGCACCACCCCTCCCGGACCGGGCAAGCTATCGGTCGGCTGGACCTCCGCCGGCACCCAGGACCTCACCGGGCCGACCCACATCACCGTCGACCTGCCGCCCGGGCTCACCACCGAGCTCGGCATGTTCTTCTCCACCCCGTACGACTACACCTTCACCGAGTCCGTCTCGCCCGACGGGCGCCACCTGGACGCCGTCCTCATCGGCACCCGCAGGCCCGGGCGCTACGAGTTCATGAAGCTGAACGTGGGCCGCGACTACACCCAGCAGCTGACCGGCCAGATCGTCGTGACCGTGTCCAATCCGAACGACACCGACCCGACCGGCCACGTGACGGCCCTGTCGGTCGACGGGACCACCCCGGCGCCGGTCGTCCAGGCGCCGCCCACGGTCGACGGCCTCGACACCACCACCGGCCCGGGCGCGGGCGGCACTGCGGTGGCCGTCAGCGGTGGCAACCTGGCGCACGGCATGGTGCTGGTCGGCGGCGTCCCGGCGGCCGGCACCTGCACCGACACCGCCTGCACGGTGACCACGCCCGGCGGCTCGGGCAGCGCACCCGTCTCCGTGGTGACCCCCGGCGGCACGGTCGCGGCGCCGGCCGCCTTCGACTACACGGGCGCCCCGCCCCCGCCGCCGCCCGCGCCGACGGTCGGCAATCTGACCAACGCCGGCGGCCCGGCCGCCGGCGGCACCCAGGTGTACCTCCAGGGCACCAACCTGACGTACGGGACGGTCGCGTTCGGCGGGGTGCCGGCCGCGCACGTCTCCTGCGGCCCGTCCTTCTGCTCGGCCACCTCCCCGGCGGCGGTGGGCCCCGGCCCGGTGGACGTCACGGTGACCACGGCGGGCGGCACCAGTGCCCCGGTGACCTTCACGTACACCGCGTAGTCCCGACGTACACCGCGCGGTCCCGGCGGTTCCGATGCCCGGGTGCTCCGGCACCCGGGCATCGGCGTGTCCGGGGGGCGCGTGCCGGCCCGGCGTCCGGGGGTGCGCGCCCGCCCGGCGTCCGGGGCGTGCCCGCACGTCAGGGGCTAGTTGAACGCGTTCAAAAGCAGGGTCTAGAGTCGGTTCCGTACAGACGGGACAAGACCCCGCCTGCTCTTCGGCATGGAGGTTCGCACCATGGACACCAATCCGGGCACCGGTCCCGCGGCGGTACTGCGCAGAGTCCGGCACTGGCTCTGGATCTTCGTGGTCTGCCTGGTGCTGAGCGGCCTGACGGCCTTCCCGCTGGAGACCGAGACCCGCTGGCTGGCCGACCTCGCGACCGGGCCGGCCGCGCCGCTGGCCGACCGCTTCCCAGCCGCACTGGACTGGATCGAACGCGTCCGCACCGGCGTCGCGGAGACCAATGACCGCTACCCCTTCCTGGCCTACGGCACCGACTGGCTCGCCTTCGCCCACCTGGTGATCGCCGCCGCCTTCTGGGGCCCGATCAAGGACCCGGTCCGCAACATCTGGGTGATCCGCTGGGCGGTGCTCGCCTGCGGCGCCGTCATCCCCCTGGCCCTGGTCTGCGGACCGCTGCGGGGGATTCCCCTGAGCTGGCGATTCATCGACATGTCGTTCGGAATCGTCGGCGTCGTCCCGCTGCTGATCGTGCTGCGGGCGCTGCGCCCGCTGGAACGTTCCTTCCAGGGGCCGGTGGCCGCGCCCTGAGCCGGAGCCGCCCGGCGCCGCCCCAGGGCGTGTGACCAGGGGTCGCACGCCGGTGGGCCCCCCGGGCCCGGGTCACGGGCAACGGCCTTCATCCGCAGGCCCTACCATCTGGCTCAACAGCTGCTGGAAGGCGGACGGGCGTGGCCGATGCGGTGATCGATCTCAATGCGGACCTCGGTGAGGGGTTCGGACGCTGGACGCTGACCGACGACGAGGCCCTGCTGTCCGTGGTGACCAGTGCCAACGTCGCCTGCGGCTTCCACGCGGGAGATCCGTCGACGATGCGCCGGGTCTGCGCGCTGGCCGCCGAACGCGGCGTCCGGATCGGCGCCCAGGTCTCCTACCGCGACCTGGCCGGCTTCGGCCGCCGGGCCATGGACGTCCCCCCGGAGGAGCTCGCCGACGAGATCGCGTACCAGATCGGCGCCCTCCAGGTCTTCGCCCGCGCGGCCGGCTCCCGGGTCTCCTACGTCAAACCGCACGGCGCCCTCTACAACCGGGTGGTCACCGACTCCGAACAGGCCGAGGCCGTGGTGGCCGGCGTGCTGCGGGCCGGGGCGGTCTGCGACGGACCGCTGCCGGTGCTCGGACTGCCCGGCTCCCGGCTGCTCGCCGTCGCCGAGGGCGTCGGCCTCGCGGTCGTCGCCGAGGCCTTCGCCGACCGCGCGTACACCTGGGCCGGCACCCTCGTCCCGCGCCGCGACCCGGACGCCGTGGTGCACGACCCCGAATCGGTGATCACCCGCGCCGTCGGCATCGCCCGGGACGCCTCGGTGGAGGCCGTCGGCGGCGAACAGATCGCCGTCGAGGCCCGCTCCCTGTGCGTCCACGGCGACACCCCCGGCGCCGCCCAGCTCGCCTGGCGGATCCGCGGCGCCCTCGCCTCCGCCGGGGTCCGGGTGGAGGCGTTCACGTGACGCCCGCCGCCGTCCGGCGGGTCGGCGAGCGGGCACTGCTGGTCGAACTCGACGACACGGCGCAGGTCGCCGCGCTGTACGGATGGCTGCGCGAGCGGCAGGAGAGCGGGGCGCTCGGCGCGGTCGAGGAGATCGTGCCGGCCGCGCGCACGGTGCTGCTGGACGGCGTCGCGGACGTCGACGCGCTGGCGGCCCTGCTGCGCACGGCCCGTCCGTCGGCGGCCGCGGCGGCGACCGGGCCGCTGGTGGAGGTGCCGACGGTGTACGACGGCGCCGACCTCGCCGAGGTCGCCGCGCTGTGGGGGGTGTCCGAGGAGGCCGCCGTACGGATCCACACCGGGCCCGAGTACGTGGTCGCCTTCTGCGGGTTCGCGCCCGGCTTCGGTTACCTGACCGGGCTGCCGCCCCGCTACGAGGTCCCGCGCCGGGCCACCCCGCGCAGCAGCGTCCCGGTCGGCTCGGTCGCCCTGGCCGGCCCGTACACCGGCGTCTACCCGGGCTCCTCCCCCGGCGGCTGGCAGCTGATCGGGCGCACCGGGCTCGCGCTCTGGGACACCGGGCGCGAGCCGGCGGCGCTGCTGGCGCCCGGGGTGCGGGTGCGGTTCACGGCGGAACGGGCGTAGCGGGGGTGCGGGCCCACGACGGGCGGCGCGCGGGCCCCGGACGGCGGGGGACGGGGTGGACGGGGTGGGGGCGTTGAGCGGTTTGCTGGTGGTGCGGCCCGGACCGTTGACCACCGTCCAGGACCTCGGACGGCGCGGCGTCGCCCACCTCGGAGTGCCCAGGGCCGGGGCGCTGGACGAGCCCGCGCTGCGGGCCGCGAACCGGCTCGTCGGCAACGAGCCGGGCGCCGCCGGGCTGGAGACCACGCTCGGCGGGGTCGCCCTGCGCGCCCTCGGGCCGGTGGTCGTGGCCGTCACCGGAGCACCCTCGCCCGTCCGGGTGGACGGACGGGCGGCCGCGTGGGGTGCGCCGGTCGCGGTGCCGGCCGGGGCGGTGCTGGAGGTGGGGGCGGCGACCGCCGGGGTGCGCGGCTACCTGTCGGTCGCGGGTGCGATCGCCGTCCCGCCGGTCCTGGGCAGCCGCTCGACGGACCTGCTCTCCGGCCTCGGACCGGCCCCGCTCGCCGCCGGCGACCGGCTGCCGATCGGCCCGCCTCCGCCCGACCGCCCCCGGCCCGACCTGGTGCCGCTGCCCGCTCCCCCGGCCGAACTGGTGCTGCGGCTGCGGCTGGGCCCGCACGCGGACTGGTTCAAGCCTTCGGCGCTGACCCGGCTGGCCCGCGACGGGTACCTGGTCTCCCCGGCCGG
Source organism: Kitasatospora sp. NPDC043950 (assembly GCF_056435345.1). Lineage (NCBI taxonomy): Bacteria > Bacillati > Actinomycetota > Actinomycetes > Kitasatosporales > Streptomycetaceae > Kitasatospora > Kitasatospora sp. NPDC043950. The sequence goes on along the minus strand of NZ_JBWKER010000040.1, from coordinate 56,745 downwards.
CAACCGGATCGGGCTGCGCACCGAGGGCCCGCCGGTCACCCGCGCCCGGGCGGGTGAACTACCCAGTGAGGGCATGGTGTTGGGCGCGGTGCAGATCCCGCCGGACGGGCGGCCGGTGGTCTTCCTGGCCGACCACCCGACCACCGGCGGCTACCCGGTGATCGGCGTCGTCCCCGCCGCCGACCTCGCGGCGGCCGCCCAGGCACGCCCGGGCACGCCGGTGCGCTTCGTACCGCTGCGGGAGCGCTGAGCGCCCGCCCGCACGCCTTCCGGCGCTCCCGGCGCGACGGCTGTTCGCACGCCGCCCGGTGCTCCCGGCGCGACGGCTGTTCGCACGCCGCCGAGGCCGCGGCGGTGCACTCAGACGGCGGGGGCGCCGAACCACCTGGACAGGTGGCCGCGCAGGCCCTGCTGGTCCTCGCCGACCCACGCCACGTGGCCGTCCGGGCGCAGCAGCACCGCGGGCACGTCCAACTCGTCGCTGACGTCGACGACATGGTCGACCCGGTCCGCCCAGCCCGCCACCGAGAGCCCGCCGGTCTGGTCGAGCAGCAGCCCGCGGCCGCCGTGCATCAGCCCGTAGAGCCGGCCGCGCTTCAGCTCCACGTCGCGCAGCCGGCGGCCGAGCAGTTCATGCCCTTCGCCGAGGTCGTAGCGGACCCCGATCGCGATGATCTTCTCGATCAGGTACCGGTTCACCTCCTCGAATTCCGCCAGTTCCGCCAGCAGTCGGCGCACCGCCCGGGCGCCGGGCTCCAGGGACATCAGGTGGATCTGCGCGCGGGTGTTGTCCAGCACGTCGGCGGCCACCGGGTGCCGTTCCGCGTGATAGCTGTCCAGCAGCCCCTCCGGCGCCCAGCCATCGACCTCGGCGGCCAGCTTCCAGCCGAGGTTGAACGCGTCCTGGACACCAAGGTTGAGCCCCTGCCCGCCGGTCGGCGGGTGGATGTGCGCCGCGTCGCCGGCCAGCAGCACCCGGCCGACCCGGTAGCGCTCGGCCAGCCGGGTGGCGTCGCCGAAGCGCGACAGCCAGCGCGGTGAGTGCGCCCCGAAGTCGGTGCCCGCGACGGCCCGCAGCTGCTGCTTGAACTCCTCGAAGGTCGGAGCGGCCGTACGGTCCTCGGCCACCCCCTCTGCGGGCACGATGACGCGGTACCCCCCATCCCCCTCGCGAACGGCGCCGAACCGCAGCTGGGTCTTGCGGACCTCCGCGATGACGGCGGCGATCGTCTCCGGCTCCTCAGCCAGCTCCATGTCGCCCAGCAGCGTCTCCACCCTGGAGGGCTCGCCGGGGAAGCCGACGCCGAGCAGCTTGCGCACCGCACTGCGGCCTCCGTCGCAGCCGACGAGGTAGCGCGAGCGCAGCCGTGTGCCGTCGGCCAGTTCGGCGCTCACCCCGTCCTCGTCCTGGCTCAGCCCGACCAGTTCGCAGCCGCGCCGGAGCTCGGCGCCGAGCTCGGTGGCGTGCTCGGTCAGCAGCCGCTCGGTGACCGCCTGCGGGATGGCCAGGACGTACGCCTGGGTGGTGTCCAGCCGCTCCGGCCACTCCTTGCCGATGCCGGCGAAGAAGCCGCCGACCGCGAACTTCCGGCCGAGCGGGAGGAACCGCTCCAGCAGGCCGCGCTGGTCCATCACCTCAAGACTGCGCGCGTGCAGTCCGCGCGCCCGGGCCGGCAGGGGCGGCACCGTCTCCTTCTCCAGCACGAGCACCTGCACGCCGTGCAACCGCAACTCGCCGGCCAGCATCAACCCGGTCGGCCCGGCACCGACCACGATCACGTCAATCATCACAAACCCCCAGGTATGCCCGCAGATCCCGGCTTCGGCCGGTCATTCTGCGGCACGACCGGGGCCTTGCGGCAAGCCCCCCGGCGCGCTATACCTTGAGAGTGGCAAGGAGAGTCGACGACCTCCTTGCCTTCGTTGTTTCCGGTCATTGTTTGCTGGTCATTGTTTGCCGGTCGCTGTTTGCCGGTCGCTGTTTTCCGCTCGCTGCGTGCGCTCCGCTCAACGCCCCGACAGCAGTTCCGCCACCGCCCGCTGCCCCGGGTCGAGCGCCGACTCCCCGTCCTCCGCCGCCCATACGGCGTTCTGCAGCACCCGGGCGAGCGTCCAGGCGAGCGCCGCCTCGCGGTCCAGTTCCAGTGCCTCCACCAGGACGTCGAACCGCCACCGCAGCGCCCGGGCGACGTCGCCGGTGGCCAGGACGTCGGCCCAGCGGTTGCGCAGCGCCGGGAGGAGTTCGAAGCCGGGGTGCCCGACGAGCGGTTTGGGGTCGATGGCGAGCCAGGGGGCGCGGCCGCCGCTTTCGGGCGGGGCGAGGACGTTGCCGTAGTGCAGGTCCCAGTGCAGCAGCCGGTCGCCGGGCTCGGTGCGGGCCTCGCGCAGGGCCGCGGCGCAGTCGGCGAGCAAGCGCCGCTCGGCCGGGTCGGCGAGGGCCGCTGCCGCTGCCGGGGCCCGCGCGAGCAGATCGTCGGCGAGGTCCGCCAGCCGGCGCAGGTCCGGGACTTCGACCTGACGTTCAGTCAATTCCCCGAGCAGGCCTGCAAGGACGTGCAGCGCCTCCCGGTCGTCCGCGACATCCAGCAGTGAACGCCCCGGGTCGAGGCGCTCCAGCAGCATCGAGCCCGAGGCCGGTTCGTGGCCGAGGAGTCGAACGGCCCCTCGCCCACCCCAGGCCCGGAGGGCGACCGGCTCGCCCTCCGTCTCCTCGTCCACCGGCTGGAGTTTGAGCGCCGCGGGCGTGCCGTCGGCGCGCCGCACGGGCAGCACCAGCGCGTGGATGCCGTGCGCGGGCGGGCCGTCCAGGCGCAGCTCCCAGTGGTCGAGCAACTCGTCTGCCAGAGCGGGGAGTCGGGCCACCCAGGCGCGACCGTCCGGGCCGAGGGACTGCTCCAGCGACGCGGCCAGCCCGGGCGGGACCTCAACAGGCGGGACTTCAAAGGGCATTGTGCGGGCTCCTCTCCGACTCCCCCAGCCTACGGTCGAGGTTCGAGGCCGGCCGCCGAAACGAAGCCGTCGAGGTTGTCGAGCATGATGTTGTGCCCGCAGTCCGAGACGGCCGCCAACCGGACGCCCGCCTCCCGGAGTTGGTCGGCGCCGCGCGGCTCGCCGCCCGCCTCCGGGTACAGGAAGGTGCGCGGGAGGTCGAGGCCGAGCAGCAGTTCGCGCATCGTCGGCACCGTCGCCCGGGCCAGGTGCACGGCGCTGCGGTACAGCGCCTCGGGCCCGGCGAGGCGCATCGTGGACCACCAGGACGGGCCGACCCACGTGGCGACCTCGTCCCGGCCGCCGGCCAGGAACTCCTCCTCGGTGAAGCTCGCGATACCGCTGCTGCCGGGGCCGCGGCCGGGGGTGACCGGGTCCAGGTTGGCGTCGACCAGGACGAGCCGGGAGACCAACGCCGGATGCCGGTGGGCGAGGACGACGGCGATCGCGCCGCCCATGCTGTGGCCGATCACCTCGACTCCGGCGAGCCCGGCCTCCGCCAGGGCCGCGGCGACGGCGTCGGCGTGCCCCTCCAGGGTGTATCCGAAGTCGGCGGGTCGGTCGCTGAGGCCGAAGCCGAGCAGGTCGAGCAGCAGCGAGCGGCGCCCGGCGAGCCCCGGGTGGGCGGCAGCGGCCGCGAAGTAGGCGGGCGAGCTGGCGCCGAGGCCGTGCAGGTAGAGCCGGGCGGGCTCGACTCCGGGCAGCTCGACCCATCGGATCCGGTCGCCGTTCGGGGTGACGGGGGCGTGGCGCAGCACGGGGACTCCTCCTCCAGCGGGGGCTGGGACATCAAGGGCTGAGACATCAGGGGCTGGGAACGCCCAGACCATACCTCGACATCGAGGTATCACGGAACCGATATACCGAGGCTTCGAGGGACGAATCTGCGAGAGTGGCCCCATGCTGAAGCTCGCGATCCTCGGATTCCTCTACGACCGCCCGCTGCACGGCTACCAGCTGCGCCGCCACCTCGCCGCACTCACCGGGCACGTCCGCCCGATCAGCGACGGCACGCTCTACCCGGCGATCAAGCGCCTGGAGACCGACGGCCTGCTGGTCCGCGAGACCGAGCCCGGCAGCGCCGCCGCACCCCGGCACACCCTCCACCTCACCGAGGCCGGCCGCGCCGCACTGCTCGACCAGCTGCGCGCGCCCGAGCCGCTGGACATCAGCGACGAGAACCGCTGGTTCACCCTGCTCGCCTTCCTGCGCCACCTCGCCGACCCCGCCGCCCAGGCCGCCGTGCTCCGCCGCCGACTGGCCTTCCTCTCCGAGCCGGCGAGCTTCTTCTACGACGGCGACCGCCCGGTCGGCGCCGAGGAGTTCGCCGACCCGTTCCGCCGCGGCCTGCTGCTGATCGCCCGCGCCACCAGCGAGGCCGAACTCGCCTGGCTGCACTCGACCCTGACCGAACTGGAGGACGTACCGACGGCCTGACGGACCCACGGGCCAACGAGACCCACGGGCTGACGGACTCACGGGCTGACGGACTCACGGACTGACGGACTGACCGAAAACCCGCTGCGGTGCCTTCCCTCCCCGCCCTGCCCGTGTTCCGATGACGCCCATGGGTAACGACACGCACACCGGCAACGTACGACGCGAGGGACACGACGGAACGGGCCCGGGCGCGATCACCCCGGACGGCTGCGCCGTCGAGCTCTGGGCCCGGCTCCCCGTCGGCGACGCCCCGGACGTGATCGAGGCCGCGGTGCCGGCCGGCGCCACCATCCTCGAACTGGGCTGCGGCGTCGGCCGGATGACGCACCCGCTGACCGACCGCGGCTTCACCGTGACGGCGGTGGACGAGTCCGCCGAGATGCTGGCCAGGGTGCGCGCGGGCATCCGCACCGTGCGCAGCCCGATCGAGCGGCTGGACCTCGGCGAGCGCTTCGACGTCGTCCTGCTCGCCTCCTTCCTGATCCACGCGGGCGACGAGGCGGTCCGCCAGGGCCTGCTGGAGACCTGCCGCCGCCACGTCGCCGCGGACGGCTGCGTGCTGATGCAGCGGGAGGGCGAGGACTGGCACCTCAACGTGCCGCGCGAGGGCAGGCTCGGCACCGACGGCGTGTCGCGCATCGTCTCCTCGACGCCGGTTGGGGACGGCGTGAACTCCGTCCACGCCGAGTACGAGTTCCCGGACGGCCGCTGGACGCACACCTTCCGCTCCCGGCCGCTCACCACCGCCGCGTTCGACCGGGCGCTGGCGGACGCCGGTCTGACGGTCGAGAGCTACCTGACGGAGGACCGCACCTGGGTCCGCGTCCGACCCGCCGGCTGAGCGGCGAAAGGGCAGGTGGAAGGGCAGGCGGACGAGTCGGCGGGGCACGGAAGCGCCGGCGGGCAAAGCCGGGTCAAAAGGTGAACAAAGAATAGTCATCTTCACCCCGTACCATCGGCCGCGCGCCCGCCCGTGCGCGGCCCGAGGGCCGTGCGGGTCGCGGCCTGCCCGCCTGCCCGCACGCCCGCTCCGACCTGCGAGGACCGCACATGTACGACGACCCACGGATACCCCCGGTGGGTGTCTGGTGATCGACTGGTTCCACGGGGCCGTCCTCGGCCTGATCCAGGGACTCACCGAGTTCCTGCCCGTCTCCTCCAGTGCCCACCTGCGGGTCTTCTCCGCCCTGCTGGGCTGGGACGACCCGGGCGCGGCCTTCACCGCCGTGACCCAGCTCGGCACCGAGACCGCGGTGCTGATCTACTTCCGCCGGGACATCGTCTCGATCGTGCGGACCTGGACGCTGTCACTGTTCCGCCCGGCGCTGCGCTCGGACCCGGACGCCCGGATGGGCTGGTTCGTGATCATCGGCACGCTGCCGATCGGCATCCTCGGCAAGCTGTTCCAGGACACCATCGAGACCCATCTGCGCGATCTGCGGATCATCGGCACCACGCTGATCGTCTTCGGCCTGCTGCTGGCCTTCGCCGACCGCACCCGCGCGGTCCGGCACGCCCGGCCGATCACCGACCTCACCCTGCCGCACGCGGGCGCCTACGGCCTCGCCCAGGCGCTCGCACTGATCCCGGGGGTGTCCCGCTCCGGCGGCACGATCAGCGCGGGCCTGCTGCTCGGCTACAGCCGGGAGGCGGCGGCCCGCTACTCCTTCCTGCTGGCGATCCCGGCGGTGCTCGCCTCGGGGGCGCTGGAGCTGTTCAAGATCGGCGAGGGCCCGGCACCGGCCTGGGGGCCGACCATCCTGGCCACCGCGATCGCCTTCGCGGTCGGCTATGCGGCGATCGCCTGGTTCCTCAAGTACATCTCGCACCACAGCTTTCTGCCGTTCGTGGTCTACCGGGTGCTGCTCGGCGTCCTGATCATCGGACTGGTGGCCGGCGGCGTGCTGGCCCCGGACGCGGGCGTCGTGAAGTAGAACCGCGTTCCACCAGGACCGCGTTCCAGCACGCCCCCGGAACAGCAGTGGGCCGGGACACCCGGGGGGGTGTCCCGGCCCGTCGTTCGCCAGAAGCGGGGAGGCAGCCACCGGACTGCCGGGACCTACCGCCCGAACTCCCGGGCGGCGGTCAGCCGGCCGCGGACGGCGGCGTGGACCTCGGCCTCCTCGGCCGGATCGGCGGCGAGCCGGCGCAGGCGCTCCAGCACGCGCGCGTCACCCGTGGTGGCGACATGGCGCGCGGCGAGCTCCCGCGTGGCCTCCTCGCAGTCCCAGAGGCACTCGACGGCGGGGCCCTCGGGGAAGTGCACATCGGTCACGGCGAGCGCCCGGGCGGCACGGCCGCGCAGTTCGGAGGAGGCGGCCTCCCCGTAGATGTGGCGCAGCACGGGGACGGCGTCGGCGGCGACCAGCCGCCCCGCACCGTCGACCAGCGAGCCGAGCCCGGTACCGCTGACCCCGCGGACGGACACCCAGCGGCGCAGGCCGTCGACGACGAACGGCGCGTCGGCCGGCTCCCCGGCGTCGGCGAGCAGTTTGACGGCGGCCTCGCCGAGCGCGCTGTCCGCGCCCCCGGTGGCCGGGTCGGCCCAGCGGCGGGCCTGCGCCAGGACCTCGGGGCCGCGCATCCGGCCGACCAGTTCCAGGGCCGCGCGCACGATCCGGTCGTCGACGTCGACGGCGGCGGCCTCGATCAGCTCGACGGCGGCCGGGTCCCGCTGGTCGACCAGGTAGCGCAGTGCCGCCCGGCGGGCGCCGGGCAGGCCGCCGCGGGCGGCCTCCAGCACAACGGGGCGGTCCTCGGGCCGGACGACGGCGGTCAGGCAGCGGGCGGCGGCGGCGGCCCGGCGGTCCACGGCGTCGGGCGCGGCCGGATCGGCGGGTTCGGGCGCGGGCTCGGGCCGGCTGTCGGCTCCGCCGAGGAAGGCGCCGGCCCCGAGGGCGCCCAGGCTCCCCTGGTCGGCCCAGGCCAGGACGTCGGCGGTGGACCAGCCCGGGGTGACGCCGCCGCGGTTGAGCTGGCGCTGCCAGAGGTCGAAGGGTGACTGCTCGCTGGCCGCCGCCACTCTCGGGTGGTAGGCCGCCCACAGCCGCCAGGGCCGGGGCTCGTAGGCGTTGCGGATGAACTCGCGCAGCTCGGCGTCGCCCTCGGGGCCCGGGGCGAAGCGGTCCAGGACGGCGGTGCCGAGCAGCAGCAGGCCGCGGTCGTCGTCGCGCAGGGCGAGCTCGTCGAGGGCCCAGGCCCAGTTGGCACCGGTGGCGGTGTACTCGCGCAGCATCAGCAGCGCGTCGCGCCGGCCGTACGCGGCGAGGTGGCCCAGGACGGAGAGGGCGAGGCCGGTGCGGTTCTCGTCGTCGCTGACGAGGTCCTCGGCGGAGTGGAGGTGGTCCTCGATGCCGTCGAGGGGCGCTTCCAGCTCCATGTAGAGACGGGCGTAGTAGAGGGAGCGGCTCTCGACCTGCCAGTCGGCTCGCGGATCCCTGGTGACGCACTCCTCCAGCGCGGCGATGGCCTCGGTACGGTCGGCGGCCAGCGCGTGGAGCTGCCCGTCACCGCGGCCTCGCTGCAGGAGGCCGAGGAGGCTGGCACTGGGTGCTATCACTGGCTCGAACATGAGGTCAGCATCCGTTGCGGCGGTCGTAGTGGCAACGGGATTTCCGTCGCCGGGGTCTCTGGTCGGTACTGCGGTGGGCGCCCGGGCGCCGGAATCACCGAAGGTTACCGCCTCGCGCCACCTTCCGCACACAGGGCGACGACGGCTGCTGCCACAGTGGCATATGCCAGGGGAATTTTGCCTGCGTTATGTCCAAATCGCCCGCAGGGGCGAGGGCGCTGTGCCACAGTCTTCTCACCACCGACGGCCCGCACGCGGCGGGCCACCCCCGAGCGATGGACCCGCCATGAAGATGCCCACAGGCGCCGCCCGCCCGCCGGACACCGCCACGGTGGACGGCGCCCCGGCGAGCGCGACGGACGACGGCGCGCGCGGCGAGCCGAGCGGCGACGCCGACAGCGGAACGGACGGCAGAGTGGACGGCACGGCGCAGGAGCCGTCCAAGAACCCCGACCTCGGCGACGGACCCGACGCCGGCGGCGTCCGCGACCACCTCATCGGCTCAGCCGAATGGGACCTCCTCACCGACCGCGTCCACTGGAACGCGGACACCTACCAGCTCCTCGGCTGCGACCCGGGCAACGGCCCGCTCAGCCTCGACCGGCTGCCCGACCGCCTCCCCGAGGCCGACCGGCCCGTGCTGCGCCGGATGATGACCGACGCCCTGGTCCACGGCCGCACCTCCGCCGGCACCCTGCGGATCCGCCGCGACGGCGCCCCGCACGCCAGCGTCGAGTGCGCGGGCGAGCCCGTCCTCGGCACGGACGGCACCGTCACCGCCCTGCGCATGCTGCTGCGGCCGGCACCCCCGAACTGACCGGGGCCCGCCGGGGCCTCAGAACCTCCGGGCCTCGGGACCCCCAAGGCTCAGGACACCCAAGGCTCAGGCCTCCGGGCCTCCGGGCCTCCGGGCCTCAGGACCGCTTCGGCCGCTTCTTCGCGTCCGCCGCCCGCAACTCCCGCCCCAGCTCGGCCCGCAGCTCGTCCACCACCGGCAGGCCCCGGTAGCGCGCGGTCAGCCGGTACATCTCGCGCAACCGGTCCCAGGTCCGGTGCGAGGAGTTCTGGCCGATCAGGTTCATCACCATCTTGGCCTGGAACTCCGCCGCGTCCGGCTCGCCGCTCAGCCAGTGCACCGAGGCCAGGGTGATCCGGTCGAACAGCGCCGAGCGCAGCTGCCCGGTGCCCTCCCGCAGGGTGATCACCCGCTCCGCGTGCCGCTGTGCCTGCGCCGCCGCCGAGGGGTCGTGCTCCGCCAGCGTGCGCAGCACCAGCGCCTGCATGCCGCGCAGTTCGGCCTCGTCGAACACCTGCATCCAGGACGGCGGCGGCTCCGGCGCGCCCTCGGCGAACAGGTCCTCGGCCTCGCCGAGCAGCCGCCAGGTGTCCTGGGAGTGCCCGATCGAGGCGTGCGCCCAGGCCTCGACGGTGTTCAGCATCGCGCGCGTTCTCGGCAGCACCCGGCCGCCGGCCGCCTTGGCCGCCGACATCAGGTCGATCGCGTCGTCGGCCCGGCCCAGGTGGACCATCTGCCGTGCGGCCCGGGAGATCGCCTCGCCGGCCCGCGGCCGGTCGCCGGCCTCCTTGGCCGACTCCGCCGCGATCATGAAGTACCGCTGGGCGGTGGGCTCCAGGCCCACGTCGTGCGACATCCAGCCCGCCAGCACCGCCAGGTTGGCCGCGACCAGCCACAGCCGCTGCTCCACCGCCGGGGCATGTCGGTGCGTCAGCAGGCCTCCCACCTCGTTCAGTTGACCGACCACCGCCTTGCGCTGGAGCCCGCCGCCGCGCGCCGCGTCCCAGGCGCGGAACACCAGGACCGAGCGCTCCAGCGACTCCACCTCGTCGAGCCCGACCGGGCCCGCGTCGTACACGTCCACCGCGGGGCGCACCCCGCCCTGGGTGATCACCTGGCGCGGCCCGGGGACCGAGGCCGCGTACGCGACCGCGTCCCCCCCGAGCCAGCCCTTCAACGAATCGGCGATGACCGTTCCGGCCGTGAGCGCGGCACCCGCGCCCACCAATCCACGTCGGTTCAGCATGAGGTCCATTCCCGTGAACTCGGTGAGGACCGCGGCCGTTCGATCCGGCGACCATGGCACTGCTGCGGACTGCGCCGCTCCGGACCTGGTGGGCCGGTGTCGTTCCAGACCGAGGTCCTCAGTGGTGACGACACGGCCGAGCCGCTCCGTGAACACGGCCGCCAGCACCCTCGGCACCGGATCCCGGGGGATCTCCCCCTGCTCGATCCAGCGCCGTACCCTCGACGTGTCGGTGGACAGCTGCTGCTGTCCCATCGCGGCACCCCGACGGTTGACCAGCCGCGCGAGTTCGCCCTTCGACCAACCGGTCAGGACGAACAAGTCAGCGAGTCGGGTGTTGGGTTCCCTGCTCAACGAAGCCCCCAGGTTCCTCGGCTGATTCGAGGCTAGAGGCTCCGGCAAGTGCCAGGCGAGCATTCGCCACCGTTCGCCAGGGCCCGCCAGACTACTAAGCCAGTGCGCCGCGGGTGTGTTGTAGGGGTGCGCCACCTCGCCCCCGGGTCGGGCGGCGTCCCACCGGCGTCGGGGCAGTCCCCCGACCGTGGCACGGGACGCTCCCGGTCCTCACCCGAGGGGGTGGCGCGGCCGGGTGGCGCGGGGGCGCCGGGCACGGCCACGGCAGTCCGGCCGACCGTACTCCCCAGGGTGCGGACGGCCGGAGCACCGCCGTCGTCCGGGTCTCATCGACCCCGCGTCCGTGCCCGGCGCCCGCGCACCACCCACCGCACCGAGTCAGGGCCGCCGTCACGCCAGGAAGCACGCGGCACCGGCCCTCCCCGCACCGCGGGGCGCACCTGCCGACGGACAGAAAGGGACCACCCTCACCCCATGTACTCCTCAGCGACGACCCCCTCGCCGACCGCGACCCGCACCGCGCTGCGCCCCCCCACCGCAGCCGCCGGGCGCCCCGGGCCGAAGCAGGTGCCCCCGTCGAGCCGCCCGGTGGCTCCGCACGGCACCGACGGCCGGTCCACGGACGCCCGGGTCCCGTCCGGCCGTACGGCGCTGGGGCTCCGCGGCCCCGAAGCGGCCCCGCCCGTCGGCGGCCGGCTCCCGCTCGCCCGCCAGGCCGACGGCCGGGTGCTGCGCCCGCCGCACCGGCCCGGCCAGGTCGGCGCCGGCCCCGAACGGATCGACCCGTCGGCGCTGCAGACCCCGGCGGTGCGGGCCGCGCTGGCGAGTGTCGCGCGGATATGTCCCGCGTTCACCCCGCGCCAGGTGCTGCGCGAGGGCAGCCGCCACATCCTGGTGGCGGGCACCATCGGGCGGGCCCCGGTGGTCGCCAAGTGCCTGGCGCCGCAGGCGGTGCGGAGTGGGTACTTCGAGCAGTTGGTGGCCGACTTCCACCACGAGGTCGCGGTCTACCGGGCGTTCGTCCGGCACCGCCCGCCGGTGCGGCTGCCCCGGCTGGTCGCCGCCGACCACGACCGCTGCGTGCTCGTCATGGAGCGCGTTCCCGGGCGCCCGGCGGCGCGGGAGCGCCACCCGGTCAACGCGCCCACCCCGGGCGAGGTGCGGGCGCTGCTGACCGCCGTCCGGACGCTCAACCTGTGGCGGCCGCCGACCGACGTGTTCCAGCCACGCATGGACTACCCGATGGAGATCGCCCGTTACCACTCGGTGGGCCAGCTCACCGACCGGGACGCCGGCGACCTGCGCGGCCTGCTGCACGGCCTCGGCCACACCCCGCTCCAGCTCTGCCACGGCGACGCCCTGCTCAGCAACATGCTGCTGGCGCCGTCCGGCCCGGTGCTGGTCGACTGGGAGCAGGCCGGCTGGTACCTGCCCGGCTACGACCTGGCGGTGCTGTGGAGCGTGCTGTCCGGCGACACCGCGGCGCGCCGCCAGATCAGCCAACTCGCCCAGAGCGGCGGCACGCTGGCCCGGGACGCGTTCCTGGTCAACCTGGTGCTGGTGCTGATGCGGGAGATCCGGCTGTACGACGTGCCGGGCGCCGGCGAGGAGCAGCGGATCATGATCCGCCGGCTCTACGACGACGCCGCGCTCGCCCGCCGGGCCGTCCGGGCCGCGGTCGGCACCCGCTGAGGCTCCGGGCCCCGAGCCCCCGGGGCCCGGAATCCGCTACGGCCGGCCGCCGCGCTCCAGGGCGGCCCGGCCGGCGGCCTCCAGGACGGCCTCGTCCGGGGCGAGGTGCACCCGGCTGCTCAGGACGTCCCGCAGGTAGCGCTCCAGCGGGTGACGCCGGCTCAGGCCGGGGTTGCCGGTGAGCGAGACCGCCTGCTGGACCGCCGTCGTCGCGGCCCGGGTGGCCAGCAGGTGGGCCGGGCCGGTCCGCGCGACCGCGTTCGGCTCTCCCCGGTCCACCCGGGGGGCCAGCCCCTCGACCAGTTCCTCGGCGCCGATCAGCTGGGCCTCGATCTCGCCGAGGGCACAGCGGTAGCGGGGCAGGGTGCCGAGCGGCTCGGTCAGATTGGCCGGAGTGCGCTGGTTGAGGAAACGGATCAGCCAGGACTGGGCGGCGCGAGCCACCCCGATCGCCACCGCGGAGAGCGCCAGATCGTGCCAGGCGAGGGAGAGTTCGGCGGCCCCAGCCGCGTCCGCCGCGCCGCCCTTGGGAGCGGTGAGGCCGAGCGCGAGCTCGGTCGGCACCCGGACCTGCTCCAGCACCACGTCGTGGCTGGCGCTGGCCCGCAGGCCGACCTGGTCCCAGGTCGGGTCGATCTCCAGGCCCTCGCTCTCGCCGCGGACCAGGAACGTCCCGACCCTCGGCTCCGCCTCGTCGGTCCGCGCGGTCACCGCCATCCAGGCCAGCGCCTCGGCGCCGGTGCAGTACGTCTTCCGGCCCGTCAGCGACCAGCCCTCGCCGTCCCGCCGGGCCACCGTGTCCGGCAGCGCTCCGGGCCGGCCGCCGGGCTCCGCGCGCAGCGTGTTGACCAGGGCGGGCCCGCGCCGGGACTCGGTGAGCAGCCGCCGGTAGCCCGCCGTCGGCCAGGCCGCCCGGCGGGCCTGCTCGGCGTGCTGGAGCAGCGTGAAGGCGGTGACCACGGCCACCGAGGCGTCCCCGCGCCCGAGTTGGGCCAGCACCCGGACGGTGTCGGCGAGCGTGCCGCCCGGTCCGCCGTACCGCTGGGAGACGGTCAGGGTGAGCAGTCCGGCCTCGTGCACCGCCTCGATGCCCTGGTAGGGGAAGGTGGCGTCGCGGTCGTGCTCCTCGGCGCGGGCGGAGAGCAGGTCGACCACCCGGGGCAGTCCGGCGAGGGCGGCGACGACGGCCGAGCGGTCGGGCGCGGGATCGGGCGCGGGGTGGCCGGAATCCGACGCTCCCGCGGCGGCACCGGGCACGGCGGCGGCCGCGGTGTCGGACGGGCGGTCCGCGGGCGAACGGTCAGCGGCGGTGGTCGTCATGGTGCTGGGGCCTCCGGGCGGCAGCGTGGGCGCGGCAGATGCGGGCGGCACGCCGGACGGGCGCGCGGTACCGGACGGGCGGCCTCGGAGGTCGGTTCACGGCCCGCCCCCCGGATTCGGCGCCGGCCACGAACGGCCGGCCGCCCGCCGCCTCGGGGACGAATTCCCCCTCAGCGGCCCGGACACACCGCGCTGGCGGTGCGCCGCAGGTCCAGATAGCTGCGACGGGTCAGCAGCGGGAGACGGCACGACATGTTCGCGACTGTACGAACCCGTGATCGAAACCGTCAAGCTACGTCCGAGCCCTGGTCGAGGCCGGTCAGCCCTGCTGGAACATGTCGGCCGGGAGCGGCTTCAACAGCTGATACAGGTCGTCCGAAATCGGTCGGTCCCAGGACGCGATGGTGACCTGGACGCCGTCGCTGCGCCCGAACTGGGCGCAGAACACCCGCTCCTCGCTGACCTTGACCTTCTTCACGATCAGCAGGTCGTCCCCGAGCATCACCGGGAAGTCCTCGGCCGAGACGAAGTCGACCGGCTCGTCGTTCTCCAGCGCCGCGAGCAGCTGCCGCACCTCGAAGGGCACGCTGTCGCCGGTCTCCCGGGCGGGCGAGCCCTCGGGGAGGTTGCCGATGAACATCGCCGGGCCTCTGCCGCCGAACAGGTCGTAGCGCAGGAAGATCCCCTGGCAGGAGCCGTCCGGGCCGGTCATCATGGCCGCACCGAAGTCGCCGGGCCAGTCACCCGGGTCCATCGCGAGCACGTCGAAGTCCGGGCCGGCGGGCTGTCCGGAGCGACGGCGGAGAAAAGACATGGGAACATCGTACGTGCCCGGCACACCACGCTCGCGAGGTGGGTGGGGCACCGTCGGGAGATCGACGCTCAGAGACCAATGTTGACTCTGAGCAACCGTCCGGGCTACGTTCGGTTCAGCACGACAGCCGTTCTGGGTTTCACCCTCCGGGGGGACGGCATGTCGCAACGCGGCCCTACACGCGTTTCCCTCACTGTGCACATTGTCGTGCCGAACTGCCGAGCACCCAGCTTCGTCGTCGCACACAGCACAGCACACAAGCCAACAGTTCCATCACCACAAGCCAGATCCGCGGGGCCCCGGCCCGTCGCTCCCGCGGATCTTGCTCGGGACGCCGCCGCGTGGGGGCGTGCGGGTCCCGAGCAAACGGTGTCGCCGCCGAGTCGCTCTCGGCGTCGACGCCAGCCTCCCGGCGACTGCCGGCCCCTCGTGGGCCGGGACCGGCCGACGCACCCCGGTGCGCAGGGGATGACTGGGAGGATGGCCTGGCAACACTGCCGGGTCGCACAGCAGGCGCCGTGTCTGGCCGCGTGGGGGCGGTGGGCACGGCGTCTGCCTGTGCTCATACTCTGAGCTGCGTTTGTCTAACAGTCAACAGAAATTCTGACGGGGCACGTTCAATAGATCATCAGTTGTGATGTTCGGGGCCGAAATCGACCGCGGGGGGGGGGGCCGTTTCCCGGGGGCCCCCTCTTCGGCCGTTGACGGTCGCCTTGGTTCCAGGGGGGGTGGAACCCCCCCCCCTGGCACCCAACAAAAAAGAACCCCACC
>NZ_JBWKER010000040.1:20169-41743 GCF_056435345.1 Kitasatospora sp. NPDC043950 | reverse complement strand
ACCCTCCAGCTCCACCCAGGGGCTGCGCAAACCCTGGAACCCCCCCCCCCCCCCACCCCCCCCCCCTCCCCCCCCCCTCCCCCCCCCCCCCCCCCCCCGCGGTCGTGCGACGGTCGCGCGGGCTCAGGTGAGGTCGAACTCGCCGTCCCGGGCACCGAGCACGAAGGCCCGCCACTCCCCCGGCGTGAACACCAGGACCGGACCGTCCTCCTGACGGCCGTCCCGCATCCCGATGTACCCGTCCACGAACGCGATCTGGACATCCCCGACGCCCTGGCTGCTGCACAGCCACTTCGCCCCGATGAAGTCCACCTTCGGCTTCCCGCTCGGCGCCAGCTGCGGCTCCGCGCCGCCCGTCTCCACGTCGATCCCGCTGTTGACTGCCACTACCCGGTCTCCTCCCGACGGCTTTCCGGGCCAGCCTAACCACACCCGCCCGCCCCGGTCAGCGGGTTGACGAGGACTCCACCAGCCGGGCCCGGACGCCGCCGGAGGCCCGCTCAACGCGTGTCCCGCCCGACGGGGGCCGCCGGAGCTGCCAGAGTGCTTGGCAACGCGGGGGACCACCCCCCGCCGGCCGTACGCGGGCCCTCGACGGCCCGTCCCGGCCCCGCCCCGGCCCCGCGGAACCCGATGCGCACCGGATGCGGCCCGCACCACCTCGCCCAGCACCGCCCACCACCGCCCAGAGGGAGCAGCCGATGAGCCGCCGGGACGGCACCCGCGCCGATGTCATCCCCATCTCCGACGCCCCCTCGGCCCACCCCCCTGCGCCCCGCACGCCACCCGCGCCCGCCACGCTGCCCCGGCCCGCCTCCGGCCGGCCCCCCGTGCACGGCCGGGTCGGGATCGTCCTGGTGTCGCACAGCCAGGAACTGGCCATCGCGGTGCGCACCCTCGCGCTCTCACTGACCGGATCCGACTCCCCCGCCCCGATCGCCGCGACCGGCGGGGACCAGGGCGGTCCCGGCATCAGCGCGGTCCTGGTGGCCGCCGCCACCCGCCGGGTCGACCAGGGCCACGGGGTCGTGGTGCTCGCCGACCTGGGCAGCGCCGTCACCACCGTGCGCGCCCTGCTGTCCGACGCCGACGAGCACGGCCTCCCGTTCCCGGTCCGCTTCGCGAACGCGCCGTTCGTCGAGGGCGCGGTGGCGGCCACCGCCACCGCCACCGCGGGCGGCGACCTCGCCGCCGTCCTGGACGCCGCGGAGGAGGCCTACCGGCAGCGCAAGGGCTGAGCGACCTCGCGAACTCCCGCCGCCTGGGGTGACCGGGCCGCCACCATCGGCGAAGGGTCCGGGCTCCCGGCCCACCCGGGGTGGGGAGGCGGGGATGCGGGCCGTCCGCCGTGCGCCGGTCAGGGGCGCTCCTTGCCCTCCCACACGAAGACCGTCGACCCCTCGCACTCCAGCGCGTGGCGCAGCCGCTCGTGCTCGACCTCGATCATCGGCGGCAGCCCGTCCAGCGGGTACCAGCCGACCTCCAGCGACTCGTCGTCGTTCACCCTCGCCTCGCCGCCGACCGCCCGGCACCGGAAGGTCAGCACCAGGTACTGCGTCACGTCGCCGTTCGGGTAGGTGACCTGCGGCGAGACGGTGACCGAGGCGAGCAGTTCGGGCACCGCCACCACCCCGCTCTCCTCCAGGCACTCGCGCACCACGCCGTCGGCGGGCTGCTCACCGGGGTCGAGGATGCCGCCGACCGGCGCCCACCTCCCGTCGTCGGCCCGTCGGGCCAGCAGCACCCGGCCGCGGTCGTCCAGGACGACGGCGACGACGGCGGTCAGCCAGAGCGGACGGGTGCCCACCAGGGCTCGGAGATCGGCGAGGAACGGGGGAATGGCCATGCGCCGCAGCCTAGGCCCTGTCCGGCGGGGCCCCGGGCCGACGCCACCGACGGGCGGCCCGCGGCGCGCAGGCTCATCGCGCGAGACCGCCCTCCGGGCGCAGCAGGGCCAGCACGGTCAGCCCGAGGATCCGCAGGTCGAGCCGGAGCGAGCGGTGCTCCACGTACCAGAGGTCGAGTTCGGCCCAGTCCGGCCGGGCGAGCGGGTGGCGGGCCTGGAGTTGGGCCCAGCCGGTCAGTCCGGGCCGGACGTCGAGCCGGCAGCGCTCGCGGCGGGAGTAGCGGACCGCCTGGTCGGGGCGGACGGGCCGGGGGCCGATCACCCCCATCTCGCCGCGGGCGACGTTCCACAGCCGGGGCAACTCGTCCAGGCCGGTCCGGCGGAGCAGGGCGCCGAGCCGCCCTCCCCGGCTGGTCCGGAAGCGGAGGACCTGGAACTCCCGGCCGTGCCGTCCGGCCCGGGACAGCCGCAGGAGCACCGGGCCGCGCGCCGTGCAGCGCAGCAGGGCGGCGATCACCAGGGCCAACGGGAGCGCGACGATCCCCGCCAGGGCGGCGAGGGCGAGGTCCCCGCCGCGCCTCATCCGGCGGACACGGTGGCGCGCGGTGCGCCGTCCGGCTTCCCGCCGGGTCCTCCGCCCGGCTCTCCGCCCGGATCGGACGTGGCGCTGCCGCCCATCTCTTCCCCTCCACGGCACCGTCGAGCCGCAAGAACGCATTCACAGTAGGGGCGCCTCGGAAGCAGTCGCCCGGGAATGGTGAAAGAAGTGGGCAGAGGATTGTCCGACAGGCCGAAATTCGGTCGATCTGACCAATATTGCTCGATCTGCTGCTCGATCTGCCGCTTGGAATGCCGAGGGCAATCGAAGTACAACCGTCCACCGAAGGCCGGCCGGCCGCCGAGGCGGTCAGAGCGCAGCGCGGCGGCGGTACCGCAGCAGCCCGAACGCGATCCGGCCGAGCAGCAGCACTCCCGCGGCCAGACAGCCCGCCACCGCCATCGCCCAGGCCGGACCGTCACTGTCCGGAACGATCACCGCCACCACAATGCCCAGCGCGAGGCAGGCCAAACCCACCATCGCCAGCGGAAGCTGGTGGGTGACCAGGGCGCCACCACTCCACGCACGGGCCATCCTGGTCGCGCCGTGCAGGTGGAAGGGATCACGGTCCGCATCTGCCATGAGCCCAAGGTACCCCCGGCGAACGCCGGAGGCAGCCCGCGGGGAGTGAACGTTCGACCACCCGGTGCGACCGGCCCGCCGACCTCGCCCGAGCCCCCCGCGGCCCGGCCCCGGTCGTGCATTCCGGCTCCACAATCAGTCCACATCAGTCCACGAAAAATCCTCGTCCCCCCGGTACAACCATCCGCTCGGTGCAGCGGTCTCAATGGCATTGAGCGATCCAGGAGCCGTTCGCGGGAAGGGTGCGAGCCCCCACCGCGGACCGGAATACCCAGGAGGCGGAGCCGCCTCCTCCTGGGGTCGGAGGCCGGGCTCCGTCCTCCGGCGGTACCGCCACGCCGCTCGGCGACCGAGGGGGAACCGTGCCGCAGTCCCAGTCCACCACGTCGATCTCCATGGCCCCCACCAGGCCCGTCCCGTTCGTGCGCCCGCTGCCGACGGCCACCCGCCGCCACCCGACCGCCGACCGGGGCCGGGCAGACGCGCGGGGCGAATGGCTGCGGTTCGCCCCCGTCCAACCCCTGTTCCGCGCCCGCGCCGCACAACGCCTCGCCGTCCTCGCCTACCACGGCGTCACCGACCACCGGTCCTTCGGCGCCCAGCTCGACCGGCTCCGAAGACTCGCCACCCCGGTCTCGCTCACCGCCGTCCTCCAAGCCGCCACCGAACAGCGGCCACTGCCGCCCCGCAGCGTCCTGGTCACCTTCGACGACGCCGACCGCAGCGTCCTCACCCACGCCCTGCCCGCCCTCGACGCCCGCGGCATCCCCGCCACCGCCTTCGTCATCTCCGAGCTCATCGGCACCGAACGCCCCTTCTGGTGGCACGAGGCCGACTTCCTCGCCCGGCACGGCGGCCGTGCCCGCTCGCTCGACTGCGGGCACCCCTCCCAGTTGCTCCCCCGGCTCAAGGCCATGCCCGACCCCGACCGGCGGCGCAGCCTGCACGAGCTCCGGGTCAGCGCCGACCGCCGCCCACCCCGCCAGGAGCAGCTCACCCCCGCCGACCTGCTCGCCCTGCGCGACGGCGGCGTCGCCATCGGCAACCACACCCAGGGGCACCCCTGCCTCGGCCGCTGCGACGACGCCACCGTCCGCGCCGAGATCACCGGCGCCCACGAAGCCCTCACCCGCTGGCTCGGCGAACCCCCCACCGCCTTCGCCTACCCGGACGGCGGGCACGACCCGCGTGCCGAAACCGTCCTCCAGGAACTCGGCTACCGCCTCGGCTTCCTCTCCGACCACCGGCTCGGCCCCCGCATCCCCTCCCACCCGCTCCAGATCAGCCGCCTCCAGGTCGACTCCACCACCAGCACCCGCCGCTTCGACACCATCCTCTCCGGCCTCGAACCCGCCTACCGCCGCTGGCGCCGCCAAGCCGTCGCCTGACCGGCCGGGGCACGCAAGGGGGACGCAGGGGCACTCAAAGACATTCGGGGGCAAAAATGAGCCCCGCCGGCGATCGGCACGGTACGCCTGGGGGGCGAAATTTGGCCCCGCCTCAGCGGCCAACCACCCGCCCGTGGGGCAAACTCTTGCCCCACGGGCACAGAACGTCGGTCAGGCCGACCTCCCGCATCAGCCGCCGCAGCCGGGGCGGCGATCCAGGGGCAGCCGGCCACCACGGGGCTCCTCGACCAACCCCCGGAAGTTGGAGGGCAAAGATTTGCCCCTCAACTCATGACAGAGAACCTGCCCGCGGCTGCCCCGGATGGGGATCAGCTGCGGTGGCCTTCCGCTCGGGCTGAAGGGCGGACCGCCGGCGGGCGAAACTTGGCCCGTCGGCGGTGAGGGTGGCGGTCACGCCGGCAGCGTGCTGCGCATCAGGGCGGCGAGGGTGCGCCCTTGGGGGTAGAGGAGTGCGGCCGGGGGGAGGGCGGCGGGGGCGCCGGCGTGGAGCACGGTGATGGTACCGGCGCCGGTACGGGTGGGGTCGGTGACGCGGCGCAGGGCCTGGGCGGCGACGGCGTCGGCGGAGCCGTGCAGGGTGAGCGCCGGGGAGGCGGTGGGGGCGACGGCGGCACGGATGCGGTCGTCGACCAGTTCGTAGTGCGTGCAGCCGAGGACGATCGCCGCGGTGCCGGCGGGGGTGCGGGCGGCGGCGTCGGCGATGGCGTCGGTGATGCCGGCGTCGTCGCCGTGTTCGATGGCGTCGGCGAGGCCGGGGCAGGCGACCTCGGTCACGTCCGCGGTGCCGCCGAAGTCGCGGATCAGGCCGCGCTGGTAGGCGCTGCCGGTGGTGGCCGGGGTGGCCCAGATGGCGACGGAGCCGCCGAGGGCGGCGGCGGGCTTGATCGCCGGGACGGTGCCGACGACGGGCAGCCCGGGTTCGAGTTCGGCCCGGAGGGTGGCGAGCGCGTGCACGGAGGCGGTGTTGCAGGCGATGACCAGCGCGTCCGGTTCGAGCTCCGCGGCGGCGAGCGAGCAGCCTCGGGCGAGGTCGGTGACCTCCTCGGGGGTGCGCGGCCCCCAGGGCATCGAGGCCGGGTCGGAGGAGAGCACCAGATCGACGTCCGGGCGCAGCTTCCGAAGGGCGGCGGCGGCGGCCAGCAGGCCGATTCCGGAGTCCATCAGTGCGATCTTCACGGGGCAAGACTTTAGTCGATCCGCCCGATCCGGCCGGTTCTGCGGCAAACTGCGGGAGTGACCGTCCTGTTGTGGATCGCCGCGTTCTCCCTGCTGGTCTGGCTCTGGTTGGCGTGCTGCCACGGGCTGTTCTGGCGCACCGACGTGCGGCTTCCGCCGCGCCGTCCGCCGGTGCGCTGGCCGCGGGCGGTGGTGGTGGTGCCGGCCCGGGACGAGGCGCAGGTGCTGCCGGTGAGCCTGCCGACGCTGCTCGCGCAGAAGTACCCGGGGCGGGCGCGGGTGATCCTGGTGGACGACCACAGTTCGGACGGCACGGGCGCGGTGGCGGCGGAGCTGCGGACGATGGACGGGCTGGAGCTGACCGTCACGACTCCTCCCCCGCTGCCCCCGGGGTGGACGGGCAAGTTGTGGGCCCTGCGGCACGGGGTGGAGCTGGCCGGTCCGGACGTCGACTACCTGCTGCTGACGGACGCGGACATCGCGCACGGGCCGGACTCGCTGGCGGAGCTGGTGGCCGCGGCGGAGAGCAACGGGCTGGACCTGGTGTCGCAGATGGCCCGGCTGCGGGTGGAGACCGGCTGGGAGCGGCTGATCGTGCCGGCCTTCGTCTACTTCTTCGCGCAGCTGTACCCGTTCCGCCGGAGCAACCGGCCCGGTGGACGGACGGCGGCCGCGGCGGGCGGCTGCTCGCTGGTGCGGCGGGAGGCG
This sequence comes from Kitasatospora sp. NPDC043950, assembly GCF_056435345.1. Taxonomy (NCBI): domain Bacteria; kingdom Bacillati; phylum Actinomycetota; class Actinomycetes; order Kitasatosporales; family Streptomycetaceae; genus Kitasatospora; species Kitasatospora sp. NPDC043950. The sequence continues at coordinate 35,424 of NZ_JBWKER010000040.1, read as the reverse complement.
CTGGAGCGGGCCGGCGGGGTGGCCGCGATCCGGGGCGCGGTGATCGACGACGTGTCGCTGGCGCGGGCGGTGAAGTCCTCGGGCGGGCGGACCTGGCTGGGGCTGGCCGGGGCGGTGGACAGCGTCCGGCCGTACCCGCAGCTGGAGCAGTTGTGGCGGATGGTGTCGCGCAGCGCCTACGCCCAGTTGCGGCATTCGCCGCTGCTGCTGCTCGGGACGGTGCTGGGGCTGGGGCTGGTGTACCTGGTGCCGCCGGTGGCCGTGGCGGCCGGGCTGGTCGCGGGGGCGCCGGCGGTGGCGGTGGCGGGCGGGGCGGCCTGGGCGCTGATGGCGGGCACCTACCTGCCGATGGTGCGGTACTACCGACAGCCGGCGCCGGCCGTGCTGCTGCTGCCCTTCACGGCGGGGCTGTACCTGCTGATGACGGTGGACTCGGCGGTGCAGCACTGGCGGGGCCGGGGCGCGGCGTGGAAGGGCCGGACGTACTCACGGGCCTGAGCGTGCCGGGGCCCGAATTCGCGGGCGCGGCAGTCCGGTCGGCTCCATACTGCTCGGATGGACCGTCAGAGGATCTCCCGTCTCGCCCATGCCCACCACCCGATCGCGGCGCCGCTGACGGACGAGTCGGTGGCCCTGCTGCTGGAGCGCGCGACCGCCGGAGCGGCGGACGGCCGGGCGCTGGACCTCGGCTGCGGCGAGGGGGCGTGGCTGGTCCGGGCGCTGGCGGCGCGTCCGCGCTGGCGGGCGGTGGGGGTGGATCTGGACGCGGCGGCGCTGACCCGGGCCAGGGAGGCGGCGACCGCGCTCGGCGTGGTGCGCCGGATCGGCCTGCACCACGTGGACGCACGGCAGTTCAGCTCGGTCGAGCCCTTCGACCTGGTGCTGTGCGTGGGTGCCACCCACGCCTTCGGCGGGCTGCTGCCGACGCTGGCGGCGGCCCGCGAGCACCTGGCCCCGGGCGGGCGGGTGCTGGTCGGCGAGGGCTTCTGGGAGCGGGAGCCGTCCCGGGCGGCCCTGGACGGGCTGGGCGCGGCCCAGGACGACTACGCGGACCTGGCGACCACCACCGACCGGGTGCTGGCGGACGGCTGGACACCGGTGTCCGGGTACGTGAGCAGCCGGCAGGAGTGGGACGACTACGAGTTCGCGTGGACGGGCACGCTGGCCGAGTGGGCGCTGGAGCACCCGGACGACCCCGACGCGGCGGCCGCCCGGGAGGCCGCGGACCGGCACCGGCGGGAGTGGCTGCACGGCTACCGGGGGACGCTCGGCTTCGTGACGTACCTGCTGCGCCGGGACTGACCGCCCGGCGGAGCGGGCCGCCGGAGGGCTGTTCGGTCCCGGCCCGCGGCGGGCTCAGTGCCCGCGCAACTGCTCCTGCTGGACCAGGTAGTCCAGCACCTCGGGCATCGCCTCGACGCCGCCGGCCTTGCTCGGCGAAGTCCGGTACTCGCCCTGGACGACCACCGTCGGCAGCTCGTTGACGCCGTAGCGGACGAACTCGACGGCGGCCTCGTCGACCGACCGCGCCACCTCGTCGGAGCGGTACGTCCGGCGGAAGAGCTGCGCGTCCACGCCGTGGCGCACCGCCCAGTCGGTGGCGGTGGCCTCGGTGGTGAGGTCGGTCTGGTCGGTGTGCACCGAGCGGAAGACGCTGCTCTGCAGGCGCTCGACCAGGCCCAGGCGCTCGAGCGTGTAGTACAGGCGCGCGTGGCCGCGCTGGGCGCCCTCGTCCGGGCTGCCCGGCCAGATCGCCGGGACGCGCCGCAGGGCGACGTCCGCGCGGTGCTTCTCGGCCCAGGCCTGCAAGGGCTGTTCGAGCTGCTGGGAGTGGACGCAGTCGTACCAGAAGAACTCGGCCGCCTCCGTGCGGACGCTCTCGCGCACCGGCTGCGGATGGTCGAGCTTGACGAACTGGGATCCCTCGGAGGGGGGTTGGTGACTCACCGCGCCGGCCTGGAGGGGGGATACGGCGATCCCGGCGGCGATGGCGAACAGGACGGTGGACCGCAGCAGCGACTTCGAGTTCACACCGGGCAGTGTGCTGGCGGCGGTTCGTTACCGTCGAGTTCGGCCGGGCGCGCTGGCCCGGATTCGCCCGATCGGCCCAGCCCGACGCCCAGCCCGGCGCCCGGCCCGGCGCGCGACTCGACGCCCGGCCCGGCCCGCCGCCGCGGGTCTGTCACGGACCGGTGCGCACCCCCGGGCCACCCCCCGCCCACACCTCGGCGACCAGCCCCTGCCAGGCGTCCACCACGGCGCCGAGCTCGAAGTGCTCCAACGCGTGCGCCCGGGCGGCCGCGCCGAGGCCCGCACGGTTGCACGCCAGCACCTTGGCCAGCGCCTCGGCGAGGGCGAGCGGGTCCCCGGGGGCGACGAGCGCGCCGGTGGCACCGTCCCGGACCACCTCGCGCACCCACCCGACGTCGGTGGCGACGGCGGGCACGCCGGCCAGCGCGGCCTCGATCAGCGCGCCGGGCACGCCCTCGCTGTCGCTGGTGAGCAGCAGCGCGTCGGCGGCCCGGTAGAGCGGCGCCGGGTCGGGCAGGGCGCCGAGGAAGTGAGCGCGGGCGGCGGCCGGGTGGCGGGCCAGCGTCTCGCGCAGCGGGCCGTCCCCGGCGATGGCCAGCCGGACGTCCGGCAGCCGGTCCAGGACGTCGAGGGCGAGGTCGAGCCGCTTCTCCGGGGAGATCGCGCCGATCCAGGCGACCAGCAGGACGTCGGCGGGCAGGCCGAGCGCGTGCCGGGCGGCGCGCCGGTCGGCCCGGCCGTCGGCGGGCGGATAGCTCTCGGCGGCCCGGGAGTTGGAGATCACGTGGACCTTGCCGTCGGGCAGCCGGAACTGCCCCTCCAGGACGGCGCGGGCCTCGTCGGTGAGCGTGGTGACGGCTGCCGCGCGGTGCATCAGCGCGCCGCCGCGCACCCGGCGCAGCCGGTTCGCCGTCCAGTAGCGGGGGTGGCCGACGGAGACGTAGACGAAGGGGGTGCGGGTGCCGGCCAGGGCGAGGGCGCAGGCCGCCAGGGTGTCGGAGCCGTGGGCGAGGACCACGTCGGCGCCGCGGGCGGCCGCGCGCAGCGCCCGCAGGGTGCCGGGGCGCAGGCGGCCGGAGCCGAGGACGGCGGCGCGTAAGTCCTCCTCGTCGGCGCAGGCGCCGGGGTGCGGGTCGGGCTGCCGGTCGAGCCCGTCGGGGCGGGCGCCCGGACCGGCGCCGGCGCGAACTCCGGTGCGGTCCGCGGCGCGGGGCCCGGGGAGGGCGGGCCCGGCGGCCGGGTGCGGGGCGAGGGCGCACAGCGCGGAGGCCTGGCCCCGGCGGCGCAGTTCCCGGTGGAGGTCACGGGCGAAGTTCTGGGCGCCGCCGCGGCGTGGATCACTGATCAGGTGCAGGACGCGGGGACGGGTTCCGGCCGGGTCGGCCGACGTATGGTCGGGCATGGACCGACCTTGGCACAGCGCCCCGCGCCGTACAGCCCCTTCGCGCAACCTGGTGGTGGCCCGTGCGCCCGCGTGAATACACCTGATGTGCGCTGCTCGACTGCGGCCGTGCGCCGGTTGCTCCCGTCGTGCGCCCTGTTCCGCCCCCTCTCGCCCTGCCTCGCCCCGCCTCGCCTCGCCGCACCCCGGCGTCCGACCCCGGCCGCCGTACGGCTGGCGGGCCTGACGGCCACCTGCGATGCTGATCACCAGTCAGGGGGCGTCCGGCACGGGAGAACGGACGCGCCCGCAGCGGGCGGGGGTGGCCGGTGCAGGTGCTTCTGGTGGTCGACAGTGTGAACCGGGCCGGCGGGGCGGAGCGCGCCCTGGTCTCGATGGCTCCCCAACTGGTGCGCGCCGGCGTCACGTTGGACGTCGCCTACCTCTACGACTCCCCCGGCGGCTGGCAGCCGGAGCTGACCGCGGCGGGCGCCGCCGTGTTCGGCGTCGGCCGACCGACCGGGGCCGCCACCGCCGCCGCGCTGCGCCGGCTGATCCGCGAACGCCGGCCCGATCTCGTCCACACCGCCCGCCACGCCTCGGACGTGCTCGGCCGGGCCGCCGCCCTGGCCGCCCGCACCCCGGTGGTTTCCAGCCTGCTCGACCCGGCGTACGGACCGGAGCAGTCGGCGGCGCACGGGGCGAGCCCCTGGCGGATGCGCACCGCGCAGGCCCTGGACGCGGCCACCGCCCAGGGCGCCCGCCGCTTCCACGCGCTCACCCGGCACGTGGCCGGCACGATGGCGCGGCGGCTGCGCATCCCCCGGCGGCGGATCGACGTGGTGCCGCGCGGGCTCGACCCGGAGCTGCTGGGCACGGCCACCCCGGAGCGGCGGGCCGCCGTGCGCGGTGCCCTGGAGCTGGCGCAGGACGTGCCGGTGGTGCTGGCCGCCGCCGGCCAGCACCACCGGAAGGGCCTGGACGTGCTGTTGGCGGCCTGGCCGGCGGTCCGGCGCGCGCAGCCGGGGGCCGTCCTGCTGCTCGCCGGCGCGGCGGGCCCGGAGAGCGCACGGCTGCGGGCGCTCGCCGAGTCCGCCGGGAGCGTCCGCCTGCTCGGGCCGCGCGAGGACGTGGCCGATCTGATGGCCGCTGCCGACGTGCTCGCCGTGCCGTCCCGCTGGGCGGGCCAGGGCGGCACGGCGATCGAGGCGATGGGCGTCGGGGTGCCGCTGGTCTGCGCGGACGTGCCGGCGTTGCGCGAGACGGTCGGCTCGGAGGACTACGCCCGGCTGGTGGCACCGGAGCGGCCGGCCGAACTGGCGGCGGCGGTCGTCGACACGCTGGACGACCGGGCGGCGGCGCGGGTGCGGGCGAAGGCCGCGCGGGCGCGGTTCCTGGCCTCGTTCACGCTGTCCCAGGTGTCCGCGCACATGGTCGAGTTCTACGAGCGCGCGCTGCGGGTGCGGCCGCTCTGACCCCTCCGGCCCGGCGACGGCCGGATCGACCCGTACGCGGAGCGCCCGGGCTCCGCCCGGAACCGGCCGGCGCGTCCTGCGGCCCGTTACGCGGATCGGGTGAACGCGGTTGGACCTCGGCCCGGCCCGGTCGGCAGGATGTCCGGCCGGGGCGCCCGTCACGCTGCCTCATCTCCCCCTTCCCCGTACGGATTTGGAGTCACCCGGTGTTCAAGGGATTCCGCAGCTTCCTGCTGCGCGGCAACGTGGTGGACCTCGCAGTCGGCATCGTGATCGGCGCGGCCTTCACCGCCGTGGTCACCGGGTTCGTCACCGCCTTCCTCACCCCGCTCATCGGGGTCGCCACCGGCGCCGTCGGCGACTTCACCCAGAAGACCTTCGAGGTGGCCGGCGCCCGGTTCCCGTACGGGGTCTTCGTCAACGCGCTGATCGGGTTCGTGCTGGTCGCCGCGGTGATCTACTTCGCCGTGGTGCTGCCGGTCGGCAAGCTGCAGGCGCGCTTCGAGTCGGCCAAGCCGGCGCCGGTCGTGAAGGTCGACTGCCCGGAGTGCCTGAGCCCGATTCCGGCCGCGGCGACCCGCTGCTCCTTCTGCACCTCGGAGGTCTCGGGCCGGCCGGGTCTCCCGGCGCAGGCGCAGGCGTTGCAGGCGAGCTGACCACGGGCCCGAGGCCGCTGACGGGGACTTTATTCCCGAAATATTCACGAGCCCTCGTCGGACCGTCGGCGGGGGCTCGAATGCGCCGGCGCACGCCCTGTCCGCAAAAGTTTCTCCGGCGGGCCCCGAACCGTCCACCGCCCGGTCACCGCAAGGGTTCGCCGCGCCGCCGTCCGGGTACTGTTCGATCACTGACGGCACGCCAAGGTTGTCCGGAACTGAACGCCGGTATGTCCGTTCTTCCTACTTTCGAAACCTTTGCGCGAGCGAAGACTGTGTAAACAGTCGAACTGCTCCCCCTCCCGCTCTCCTCAGCAGGCGCGTTGTGGGCTTACCGTATGCCCCATGACCTCGCCCCGCTCCTACGACGGAGTCGGCTACCCCTCTCCGTCCTTCTCCTCCGGCACGCCGATCTACGACAGCCTCGTGGCTGAGCGCGGCGTCCCCCAGATCGCACCCATCAACGTGCCGGCGGCCCTGCCGCCGGCCATGTCGTCCGGTTACGGGGCCAGCGCCGGCCCGTCCTACGAGAACCGGTACGGCAACGGGTACGAGAGCGCCGGCAGCAACCTCCCCGCGCTGCCGCCCGCCCGCCTCGCCCTGGGCCCCGGCCCGAGCAGCGGCCCCTCCGCCGGTCCCGCCACGGCGTACATCCCCGCGCAGCCAGCGCCGGCGTACGCCTCCGCGCCCCAGCCGCCCGTCCCCGGCTACGGCGCCCCCCAGCAGTACCAGCGGCCGCAGGCCGCCGCACCGGCCTTCGCGCAGACCGCCAGCGGCGGCTACCAGCCGACCGGCGGCCAGAGCTTCGGCGGCCAGAACACCTTCATCGGCGGCCAGGGCGGCCAGCAGTCCTTCGGCGCGCAGCCGATCGGCGGTCCGGGCGCGTTCGGCCCCGGGCAGCCGGGCGGCCAGCCGCAGGCCGGTCCGCAGAGCTTCGGCGGCCCCGGTCCGGCCGGCCCCGGCTTCCAGGGCCAGGGCGGCGACCAGGGCTTCGGCGGCGCCCAGCTGCGCCCGGCCATGGCGCCGGTCCGCCCGATGCAGCCGCAGCGCCCGGGCCCGTACGGCGAGCCCGGCAACAACGCCTACAACGCGGGGGGCCAGCAGGGCGGCTACCAGCAGCAGGGCCAGGGCTACTGAGCCACTGACCTCCAGGGCCGGACCCCACCCGGCCCGCACCCGCACCACCTGAGCACCACCCGGCGCGCTCCCCGCGCCGGGCGTACGGAGAAACGGGTCATCCACGGACCGCCCGGAACGCCCCCCACGGCGTCCCGGGCGGTCCGTGCGCGTACGGGGCTCCTGCGGACCGCCGGGAACCGGCTGGCAGGATGGGGGGATGCAGCTCACCGGACTCCACGTCTACCCCGTCAAGTCCATGTACCGCCTGAGCCCGGACACCGCCGCCGTCGAACCCTGGGGCCTGGCCGGAGACCGCCGCTGGATGCTCGCCGACGCCACCGGACGCTTCGTCAGCCAGCGCGAGAACGCCGCCCTCGGCCAGATCCGGCCCGACCTGCTGCCCGACGGCGCGCTCTCCCTCACCGCCCCCGGCGGCTCCCGGATCGAGGTCCCCGCGCCCGCCGTCGCGGCCGGCGACCCGCTCGCCGAGGTCGAGGTCTGGGGCACCCGCTTCCGCGCCGCCGAGGCCGCCAAGGAGGTGCACCGGTGGATCGTCGAACACCTCGGCGACTACCGCCTGGTCCACCTGGACGACCCGCGCGCCCGGCCGGCCGACCCCGACTACGCCGAGCCCGGCACCACCGTTTCGATGGCCGACGGCTTCCCCCTGCTGCTCACCACCACCGCCTCGCTGGAGCGGCTCAACGAGCTGATCGCCGCCGAGCACCCCGACGGCCACGAGCCGCTGCCGATGGAGCGCTTCCGCCCCAACGCCGTGGTGGGCGGCGCCGAGCCGTGGGCCGAGGACGGCTGGCGCCGGATCCGGATCGGCGACCTCACCTTCAAGGTGGTCAAGCCCTGCGGCCGCTGCGTCATCACCACCACCGACCAGGAGAGCGGCGAGCGGCGCGGCCCCGAACCGCTGCGCACCCTGGCCCGGCACCACCGGCTGCTGAAGAAGGCCGCGTTCGGGCAGAACCTGATCCCGGAGCGGCCGGCCGGCACCACCGGCGACGTGCTCGGCACGCTGCGCGTCGGCGACCGGGTCGAGGTGCTGGAGGACGGGGCGCAGTGGCCCGCCGACGCGCGGGGGTGAACCGGCGGCGCGCCGGTTCACCGGCTCCCCCGGCCGCCCCCGCGGCGCGGCCCCGGCTCGGAACCACGGGTGTGCGCGCTCGTTGAACATGTGGTCGGAACCTGTGGCGAAGGCGCGAGCCCCCGGTGCCCGCGCGACCGCGGCCGACCGGACCACCCGTGGAGGCGCGCTACGGTGGGCGGGCGGCCCGCGCGTACGGCCCGTTGAACGCCGGCTCGACGAAGGTGGGGACGACAGACCGTCATGGCAGAGCACAGGGTCCGGGTCACCCAGGACAGCGCATCCCGCTGGCGCCGCCGCGCAGGCGAGTACGACACCCTCGCGGAGGCCCTCGCGGCCGCCGAACCGGGCGACACCGTGACCGTCCGGCCGGGGACGTTCCGGGAGAACGTGCTGCTGGACAAGCCCGTGACGATCGTCCCGGCCCAGGGCCCGGGCACCGTCCGGATCGACCCGCCGTCCGGAGTGGCGCTGACCGTCACCGCCGACGCCACCGTCCGCGACCTCGTCGTCGAAGGCGGCGACAGCTCCACCCCGGCCGTCCTGATCACCGGGCCGCAGACCGCGCCCGCGCTCAGCGGCTGCCGGATCGAGACCCGCTCCGCCACCGGCATCGAGATCACCGACGGCGCCCGGCCCACCCTGCGCGGCTGCGTCGTGGCCAACCCGGCCGGACTCGGGCTGCGCCTGCGCGGCCCCGGCACCGCCGCCGCCCTGGAGGACTGCGAGGTCGCCGCCGCCGGGCAGGCCGGACTCGCCGTCCTCGGCGGCGCCACCGCCGCCCTCGACCGCTGCCGGGTCCACCACGCCGCCGGCGCCGGCGTCCTGCTCTCCGACCCTGGCAGCGCCGCCGAACTGACCGGCTGCGAGATCTACGAGATCCGCGGCAGCGGCGTCCAGGCCGAGTCGCAGGCCCGCGGGCGGCTCGTCGACTGCGAGATCCACCGGGTCACCGGCAACGGGCTGACCCTGGACGGCGAGGCCGAACTCGTCCTCACCGGCTGCCGGGTGCACGACCTGCCGGAGAACGGCGCCGACCTGCGCGGCCGCTCCCGGCTCAGCCTCGACCACAGCACCGTCCGGGACTTCGGGCGCGGGGCGCTCTCGGTCTGGGACCAGGGCACCGAGGCCGTCGCCGAGTCCTGCCAGATCCACGGCTCCACCGGCGAGTACCCGGCGCTGTGGGTCAGCGACGGTGCCCGGCTCACCCTCACCGACTGCTCGCTGTACGACCTGCCGGACGCGCTGTTCGTCCTCGACCGGGACTCCGCCGCGATCGCCGCGGACTGCTCCTTCAGCCGGATCCGCAGCTCGGCGGTCTCGGTCAGCGGCGGCGCGGCGGTGACCCTCACCGGCTGCCGGGTCCAGGAGGCCGGCACCGGCCTGTGGTTCCGCGACCACGGCAGCGGCGGCCTGCTCACCGGCTGCGAGATCTCCGACGTGGCCACCGGGGTGATCGTCACCAAGGGCGCCGACCCGGTGCTGCGCGACTGCACCGTCCGGGCCAGCACCGACGCCGGCGTGTACGTCTCGGCGCAGGGGCGGGGCACCTTCGAGGACTGCCGGGTCTCGCACGGCAAGGGCTTCGGCTTCCACATCATCGACGGCTGCCGCACCCAGCTGACCCGCTGCCGGGCCGAACAGAACGAGCGGGCCGGCTTCGAGTTCTCCGAGCCCGGGCCGGTCGCCGAGGGCTGCACCTCGGACGACGTCGGACCGGCGGCCGGCGCGGCCGAGGTACCGGGCCCGCGGACCGCCCAACTGGCCTCTGCCACCGCCCCGTTGGCCGGGAGGGCCGGTGTGGGCGGGGTGGCCGGCACCGCCGTCGCGACGTCCGCTGCGGCTGCCGCCACCTCGGCGATCGCCCCGATCCCGGACTGCCGGCCCGCCGACGAGGCGCTCGCCGAACTGGACGCACTGGTCGGGCTGGCCACCGTCAAGCAGGAGGTGCGCACGCTCATCGACCTGATCTCCGTCGGCAAGCGCCGCCGCCAGGCCGGGCTCAAGGCGCCCTCGCTGCGCCGGCACCTGGTGTTCACCGGCGCCCCCGGCACCGGCAAGACCACCGTCGCCCGGCTCTACGGCGAGATCCTCGCCTCGCTCGGGGTGCTCCAGCGCGGACACCTGGTCGAGGTGGCCCGGGTCGACCTGGTCGGCGAGCACGTCGGCTCCACCGCGATCCGCACCGCCGCGGCCTTCGACAGCGCGCGCGGCGGGGTGCTCTTCATCGACGAGGCGTACGCGCTCGCCCCCGAGGACGGCGCGCGCGACTTCGGGCGGGAGGCCATCGACACCCTGGTCAAGCTGATGGAGGACCACCGGGACGAAGTGGTCGTCATCGTGGCCGGCTACACCCTGGAGATGAAGCGCTTCCTCTCCGCCAACCCCGGTGTCTCGTCCCGCTTCTCACGCACCATCACCTTTCCCGACTACACGGCGGACGAGCTGCTGGAGATCGCCCGGGCCCAGTGCGCCGAGCACGAGTACGCGCTCGCGGAGGCGACCGAGGGCGTGCTGCTGGACCACTTCGCCCGGCTGGAGCGCGGCCCCAACTTCGGCAACGGGCGCACCGCACGGCAGGTCTTCGAGACCATGGTCGAGCGGCACGCGATGCGGGTCGCCCACCTCGCGGACCCGTCGACGGAGGAGCTCCAACTCCTCGTCCCGGCCGACCTGCCGGGCGCACCGCTGCCCTGACGCCGGCGACTCGGCGCCGTGGCGTCGGGCGGGCGACGACCTCGGCGCCGGGCGGGCGGGCGACGACCTCGGCGTCAGCCCGTCCAGGCGCCACCGGCGAGGAAGGACTCCAACACGGCCCGGTACGGCGCGATGTCGATCCGCTCGCCGGCCAGCCAGTCGTCCGAGTAGTACTTGTCCAGGTAGCGGTCGCCCGGGTCGCAGATCAGACCGACCACGCTGCCCCGCCGCCCCGCCGCCCGCATCTCGGCGACGATCTTCAGCGCGCTCCACAGCCCCGTCCCGGTGGACGCCCCCGCCTTCTTCCCGAGCACCTGCTCCAGCACCCGCACGGCGGCGACGGAGGCGGCGTCCGGCACCTTCATCATCCGGTCGATCGCCCCCGGGACGAAGCTCGGCTCCATCCGGGGCCGTCCGATGCCCTCGATCCGCGAGCCCCGCTCGCAGACGGCGTCCGGGTCGTGGTGCACCCAGCCGTCGAAGAAACAGGAGTTCTCCGGGTCGGCGACGCAGATCCGGGTGTCGTACTGCATGTAGTGCACGTACCGGGCGATGGTCGCCGAGGTGCCGCCCGTCCCGGCGGTGGCGACGATCCAGGCCGGCTCGGGGTGCGGCTCCAGACGCAGCTGGGCGAAGACCGACTCGGCGATGTTGTTGTTGCCGCGCCAGTCGGTGGCCCGCTCGGCGTAGGTGAACTGGTCCATGTAGTGCCCGCCGGTGCTCTCGGCGAGCCGGGCGGAGGCCTCGTACACCTCGTCCGAGCGGTCGACCAGGTGGCACTCGCCGCCGTGGAACTCGATCAGGTCGATCTTGGCCTGGCTGGTGCTCTTGGCCATGACCGCGATGAACGGCACCCCGACGAGCTGCGCGAAGTACGCCTCCGAGACGGCGGTGGAGCCGCTGGAGGCCTCGATCACCGGCTTGCCGGGGCGGATCCAGCCGTTGCAGAGCCCGTGGAGGAAGAGCGAGCGGGCCAGGCGGTGCTTGAGCGAGCCGGTCGGGTGGGTGGACTCGTCCTTGAGGTAGAGGTCGATCCCCCACTCACCCGGCAGCGGGAAGCGCAGCAGGTGGGTGTCGGCGGAGCGGTTGGCGTCGGCCTGGACCTTGCGCACCGCCTCCTTGAGCCAGGCGCGGTACTGCGGGTCGGTCCGGTCGACGTCGACGGTCGGCTCGACGCCCGCAATCGGCTCGACGCCGACGGTCGGCTCGACGCCCGCGGTCGGCTCGATGCCGCCCGCTCCGCCGGACTGGGTCCCGCCGGGTTGGGTGCTCATGGCCACTCTCCCTCGTTACGACCCCCCACTGCTCACTACGAGTGTAGGAGAGTCACGATAAGTGACCGTTTTCGCAGTCCCAGCTTCCGCTTATCGCCCTGGTCCGACCTGTCGCCCCCCAGCCCGACGCCCGGCCCCGGAATCAGCCCGCCGTCACCGACTGCGGGTCCGCCAGGTACGGCCCCCAGCCCAGCTCCGCCGCACCCGCGAGTGCACCGTGCGCCAGCTCCGCGCCGACGATCGGCACCCGTCCGCTGCGCCCCCACAGGCTGCGCTCGGCGACCACCGCGCGCAGCCGCTCGGGCGCGGCCTCCAGCAGGTCGAGGTGGAGCCCGCTGAGGACCACCCGGTCCGGGTTGAGGATGTTGGCGACGCCCGCGAGTCCGAGCCCGAGCCGGTCGATGACGTGTTCCACGGCGGCCCGCGCGCGTTCGTCGGTGGCGGCCGCCCGGCACAGCTCGCGCGCCTGGTCGAGCAGCGGGCGCCCCGGTTCGGGGGTGAGCCCGGCGGCGGCGAACAGGGCGTCGGGGTCGGTCTCGGAGTTCAGGCAGCCCCGGTTGCCGCACGGGCAGAGCCGGCCCTGCGGGTCGACGGTGAGGTGGCCGACCTCCAGGGCCAGCCCGGCGCTGCCGGTGTGCAGGTGGCCGTCGATCACCAGCGCGCCGCCGACGCCGCGATGGCCGGAGGTGACGAGGAGCAGGTGCCGGGCGCCGCGCCCGGCACCGTGCCGGTACTCGGCGAGCGCGGCGAGGTTGGCGTCGTTGGCGAGAGCGGTGGGCAGCGGCCGACGGGCGCCGGGGCCGTGGTCGGCACGACCCACCTCGACGTCGTACAGGTCGGCGACCGGGGTGCCGCTGGGCCAGGCGAAGTGCAGGGCGGCGAGCGCGGCGCCGTCGGGTTCGGTGACCGGGTTGGGCAGGGCGAGCGCGGCGGCGAGGCAGCGCCGGCTGGTCGCGCGGGCGAGTTCGGCGCCCGCCTCGGCGACGGCGCGCAGCATCCGGACCGGGTCGGTGGCGGCGGGCAGCGGCAGGTGGACGGGCGGGTCGAGCAGCCCGCCGAGGCCGGCCAGGGTGACGCTCAGCCCGTCGGCGTGGATCTGCCCGGCGACCACGACCGGGCCTTGCGGGTCGATCGCGAGCCGGTGCGAGGGGCGTCCGCGTCCGCCGCCGGCCGGGCGCGAGTCCACGGTGATCAGCCCGAGCGCCTCCAGTTCGGCCGTGACGGCCCCGGCGGTGGCCCGGGTGACGTCCAGCGCGCGGGTGAGCGCCGAGCGGGTGGGCGTCTGTCCGGTGTGGATGAGCGAGAGCGCGGGGCCGAGCAGCGTCCGACCGCGATCGGGGGCCGCGCGGCGGTGGGCGTCGCGCTGCGCTTCGAGGTCGGTTCCGGAACCTGGTCGCGGACTTGAAGGTGAGAGCTGCACGCCCCTATTGTGACTTTGTGCCGCTTCGAAACAAAATCCGCCCGCGTCCTCGACCCGACCAGACCTCCCCCCAGTCTCGCAGCACACCCCCCGGAACGGACAGCCCCTGGGGCTCGGCACGGCTCGCGCTCACCGCGTTCTTCGCCGTCGACGGCTTCCTCTTCGCCGCCTGGGTGGTCCGCATCCCGGACATCCGCAGCCAGGTCAACGCCTCGCACAGCGCCCTCGGGCTGGCCCTGCTCTGCCTGTCGATCGGCGCCGTCCTCACCATGCCGCTCGTCGGGCGGCTGTGCCTGCGGTACGGCTCGCGCCCGGTGACCGTCGGCTCGCTCGCCCTGCTCAGCCTCGCCGTCCCGCTGCCCGCACACGCCCACTCGGTCGCCGCGCTCGGCGGCGTGCTGCTGCTCTTCGGCGCCGGGTACGGCGGCGCCAACGTCGCGATGAACAGCGCCGCCGTCGACCTGGTGGCGCAACTGCGACGGCCCGTCATGCCGAGCTTCCACGCCGGGTACAGCCTCGGCGGCCTGCTCGGCGCGGGCCTCGGCGGGCTCCTCGCCGGTGCGCTGAGCACCACCTGGGCGCTCGCGCTCGGCGGTCTGCTCGGCCTCGCCGTCACCGCCGCCGCGGGCGTCGTCCTGCTGCGCAGCCCGGCCGCGCCGCTGGTCGCGCCAGGCCGCACGGGCGACGGCGGCACCACCGGCGACACCACGAGCGACCACGGCACCCGCACCACGGCCGGCCGCACCGCCCCGCACCTGCGGCTGCTCGTCCTGCTGCTCGGCCTCACCGCGCTGTGCACCGCGTACGGCGAGGGCGCGATCGCCGACTGGACCACCCTCCACCTCACCGACGACGTCCACGCCAGCCCCGGGACGGCCGCCGCCGGGTACGCCGCGTACGCCTTCGCCATGACCAGCGGACGGGTCGGCGGCACCTGGCTGTCCATCCGGCTCGGCCAGACCCGGCTGATGCTGCTCGGCGGCCTGACCGCGGCGGCCGGCATGCTGGTCGCCGCCCTCGCCCCGGTGGTGCCGCTGGCCGTCTGCGGGTTCGTCCTGGCCGGCCTCGGCCTCGCCAACCTCTTCCCCCTCGCGATCGCCCGGGCCGGTGCGGCGGGCGGCCCGCAGGGCGTCGCGTTCGCCTCGACGCTCGGGTACGGCGGCATGCTGATCGGCCCGGTGGTGATCGGCTTCCTCGCCGACGCGGCGGGGCTGCCGATGGCCCTGACCACCGTCGCGGTGGCGGCCACGGCGGGGGCGCTCCTGCCGCTGGCCGTCCGTCGGCGCTGACGGGAGCGCCCGGGTCGTCGGCACGGCCGGTCCGACCGACCCCACCGCCGACGGCCCCGGGCGGCTCCCGACGCGGCCGCGCGCGGACGTGGTGGCAGGATGCGGGCCATGACGAGCAGCGGACGGATCCAGGTACTGCGGGCGGACGAGCGCCCGGCCATGGCGTGGCTCAACGGGGGCGGGGTGACCAGGGAGGTCGCCGGTTTCCCGGCCGGGGCCGGGCTGGACGCCTTCGACTGGCGGGTCAGCCTCGCGGACGTCGCGTCGGCCGGGCCGTTCTCGCCGTTCCCCGGCGTCGACCGGGTGATCACCCTGGTCGAGGGCCCCGGCATGACGCTCACCGTCGACGGCGCCGAGCACCTGGTCGACGAACCCTTCCGCCCCTTCGCCTTCTCCGGTGACGCCGTGACGGACTGTCGGCTGTCGGCCGGCCCGGTGGTCGACTTCAACGTGATGACCCGTCGCGGCCGGATCGACGCCGCCGTGGGCGTGCTGACCGCACCGGCCGCCGTGGACGTCCCGCCGGGGGCGACCGTCCTGCTGGTCTGCCTCACCGGTTCGGCCGCCGTCGACGGCGACGCGGTGCTGGAGCGCTACGACGCCGCCCTGCTGGAGGGGACCGGCCCGCGCGAGGTGCGGGTCCGGACCGGCGGGGTCACCGCCGTGGTCACGCTCCGCCCGTCGCGCTGACGCCGGGGAAGCGGGACGCACGGGCGCCCGGACACCGGAACGGGGGGGGGGGGGGGGGGGGGGGGGGGGGGGGGGGAGGGGGGGGGGGGGGGGGGGGGGGGGGGAGGGGAGAGGGGGGGGGGGGACG
>NZ_JBWKER010000040.1:0-20161 GCF_056435345.1 Kitasatospora sp. NPDC043950 | reverse complement strand
CTGACCACCCCTCCCCTCCCTGCTGGAAAGAGAGGAAGCCACACTCCCCCCCCCCCCCCCCCCCCCCCCCCCCCCCCCGCCCCCCCCCCCCCCCCCCCCCCGCCGTTCCGACGGGTGCGGATCAGCCGCAGAACACCGGTGTGGCGTGCGCCGGATCCAGGGCGTTGGTCACCAGGTGCAGCGCCGTCGGCGAGAACGCGATCGCCACGTGCTCGGCGAGCGTGATCGGGCAGTGGTTCTGCAGCACCTCGTTGTCGACGGCCGGGCCGGTCAGGAACTGGGTCCGCCACGGGGTGACGACCTCGTCGTACACGGTCGAGATCACCGTGTAGGTCAC
Source organism: Kitasatospora sp. NPDC043950 (assembly GCF_056435345.1). NCBI lineage: Bacteria > Bacillati > Actinomycetota > Actinomycetes > Kitasatosporales > Streptomycetaceae > Kitasatospora > Kitasatospora sp. NPDC043950. The sequence continues at coordinate 19,824 of NZ_JBWKER010000040.1, read as the reverse complement.
GCCCGGCACGGTGTCCGAACGGGAGGCCATCGTGCGGTTGAAGTCGGAGCCCACCGCCTGGTCGCGGCAGGCCTGGCAGACGGTGTAGACCAGGTCCGCGACGCCGGGGAAGTACGGCACGAGCTTGGTGATCCCGTCGAGCGTCGTGCCGTGGTTGGACGGCGCCAGGCCGACCAGCCGGCCGACCTTCGCGGCGCCGCCGAGGAACTTCAGGTAGTAGTTCGGCAGCATGCCGCCCTGCGAGTGCCCGACGATGTCGACCTTGGCCGCGCCGGTCGCCTTCAGCACCAGGTCGACGAACCGCCCGAGTTGGGCGGCCGACTCGGGCACCGGGCCCAGGCCGCCGATCGGCAGCAGCAGGCCGCTGCCGCTGGAGGTGACGCCCGGGATGGTGCCGTAGTCGAGCGCGAAGACGCAGTACCCGAGGCCCTTCAGCAGCGGGGAGAGGGCGAGCCAGTTCTCGTAGCGGTTGGCGAAGGTGCCGTGCACGAGGACCACCGGATCGGGGTGCGCGGCGCTCGGGCGGCAGTTCCAGTCGTTGGCGCCGGGCGGCGAGGCCACCGAGTCACCGTCGGGCGGCAGTTCGGCGGAGGCGGCGGCGGGGGTGATGGAGCGGGCGGCGGCGGGCGCGACGGAGGGGGACGTCGCGGCGCTCGCCGGGGCGGCCGACGCGCCGGCCAGCAGCGCGCCCGCCAGGACGGTAGCGCCGATGGCCCCGCCGAGCCTGCGGCGCACGGGAGTTGCGGAGAAGCGGAGAAGTGGGGTTCTCAACTGTTGCCTCCACGGCGGAAGTTTGTTACCAACAGGTAACCCGAGTGGCTCCATCATGCGGTCGCCCCTCCGGCCCGGCCCTTGGGCGTTCCCCAGACCTGGACGGTGTTCTCTGTGACCGGTCACAACGCACCCGCCGCCTCGCCCGGCCGCTCACCCGACGCCACACCCCGCTGCGAGCCGCACTCCGCGCCCACCGCCACCCCCGGCCGCATGCCCGACCGCACACCCGTCCGCGCGCCCGACCACACCGCCGACCGGATGCCCGGCTGGCGCGTCCCGGTGATCGGCGGCCGGCCCGCCGACCAGCGACTCCTGGGCGGTGTAGGCGAGTTGGCCGAGAGCGTGGTCGCCGCACTGCTGGACCGCGTGCCCGTGTACCACCGCCTGCCCCGCGAACAGCTCACCGGCGAACTCACCCGCGACACCGAGCGCCGGATCCGCGCCCTGGCCCACGCCGTCCGCACCGGACTCCCCACCCCCGACGAGGAGTTCGCCGCCGTCCGGGAGGCCGCCGCCCGCCGCGCCGAGGAGGGCCTGCCGCTGGACGCCGTCCTGCTCGCCCACCATCTCGGGCTGGAGGTCTGCTGGGAGTTCGTCACCCGGCACGCCCGCGACGGCGACGCCGCCGACCTGCTCGTCCTCAACCGGCTGCTGCTCGACCAGCTCCGCCAGGCCACCACCGCCGCCGGCGCCGGCTACCTCGACGAACGCCGCCCGGCCGGCGACCGGCACGCAGCCGCCCGGCAGTCGCTGCTCACCGCGCTGCTCGCCGGCGCCCCGGCGGACGAGGCCGCCGCCCGGGCCGGACTCCGACTACCGCCCCGGTACGCCGTCCTGTGCCTGTCCGTCGCCGACCACCCCGACGAGCACGCCCCCGGCGTCGACCCGGGCATCGCCGGCCGCCGCAAGCTCCGCCGGCTCATCGCCGAACTCGACCACCGGACGCGGCAGTCGGCGATCACCGCGCTCACCCCCTCGGGCGGCCTCGCACTCGTCCCGCTCGGCTCGCCCCCGGAGGCCCGGCCGGAGCGAGCGCCCGGGCGACCCGGCACGCCCGCCGAGCTCCCGTGGCAGCACCTGGCCGCCACCGTCGCAGCGGCCGCCCGGGCCGGGGGCGTCCCCGTCCTGGCCGCAGCGGCGGCCGCCGCACCTGGCGAAGTGCCGAGCGCGGCCGCGCTCGCGTACGAAGTCCTGGACGTGGCCCGCGCGTTCGACCGTCCACCCGGCCTGTACCGGCTCGACGACGTCCTGCTCGAATACCAGCTCACCCGCCCCAGCCAGGCCCGCCCCCGGCTCGCCGCACTGCTCGAACCGCTCGCCGACGGCGGCGAGTTGCTCACCACCCTGCGCACCCACCTGGCCGGCGGGCTCAACCGGCGACACACCGCGGGCGCCCTGCACCTGCACCCGAACACCGTCGACTACCGGCTGCGCCGGATCGCCGCCCTCACCGGCCTCGACCCCGCCCGCCCCGCCGACGTCCTGCGGATCACCGCCGCCATCGCCGCCCGAGCCGCCGAACAGGCCCCCGCAGTCCGCTAGGGCGTGTCCGGCCGACGACACCCGCGCCACCGGGACGGCGGCGCGGGTGCATCAGTCCCGCTCCCCCGGCAACCGCAGGTCCCACCCCACCAGGGCCCGCAGTTGCTCCGCCGTCACGCCGTCCGGCACCGGCTGGGGCGCGTCGTGGCGCAGCGGCGGCTGCCAGCCCTCCTCGGCCGTCCACCGGCGGACCACCTTGGCCGGCGCTCCGGCCACCACGCTGTGGTCGGGCACCTCGCCGCGCACCACCGCGCCCGCCGCGACCACCACGTTGCGGCCGATCCGGGCCCCCGGCAGGATCACCGCGCCGGTGCCGATCCAGCTCCCGGCGCCGATCTCCACCGGTTCGTTGCGCGGCCACTGCTTGCCGATCGGCAGGTCGGTGGACCGGTACTCGTGAGCCTGGTCGGAGATGTAGACGCCGGGCCCGGTCCACACGTCGTCGCCGAGGACGATCGACTGGTGGCCCACGATGTGGCTGTCCCGGCCGATCACGCAGCCGCCGCCGATCCGCACGATCGGCTCGGGCCCGAGGTCGAGGCCGGGCAGGAAACCGGCGCTGATGGTGACCCGCTCGCCGATGATCGAGAACGGCCCGATGGTGATCCACTGCTCGTTGAAGACCGCGCCGAGCGGGAACGCCAGTGTCGTACCGTCGCCCAACTCGCCGAACCGGTACGGGCCCGGGCTCTGCCGGGTGACCGCGCCGGTCCGCTGTACCCAGCGCCAGCCCCGGTGGACGAGGCGGCCGGCGGCACGGCGGCCACCGGCTCGGACCGCGGAGAGCAGCGAACGGGTTATCGGCATGAGCTCACGTTACCGGCCCGTAGGGTCCGACCGGCGGCCGGGCGGTCAACATCACACCGGTCCCGCACCCGCCCTGGCCTGCGGCCTCCCACGGCCAGGCCTGGCCCTCCGCCCGGGCGGGTCCGAAAACCGCGACCGACGCCGGGCTCCGGTGCCACACTCCCTCCCATGGAGATCACCGAACACATTGACGCCCTGCGCCGCGAGGGCACCCTGCTCGCCGAGGCCGCCGCCCGGACCGACCTCGCCGCCCCCGTACCGACCTGCCCGGACTGGAACCTGAACGACCTGCTGAGGCACGTCGGGAACGTCCACCGCTGGGCCGCCGCCTACCCCTCCCAGGGCCTGCGCGCGCCCCTCGACGAGGACGGCAGCCGGGCCGTGATCGGGCCGGCGCCGTCCGACGCGGCACTGCTGGACTGGTTCCGCGAAGGCCACGCCGCCCTGGTGGACACGCTCACCCGGGCCCCGGCCGACGTCGAGTGCTGGAGCTTCCTGCCGTCGCCCAGCCCGCTCGGGTTCTGGGCCCGCCGCCAGGCGCACGAGACCGCCGTCCACCGCGCCGACGCCGACGCGGCGGCCGGCACCGAGGGCCCCCGGGTGGACACCGCCCTCGCCCTCGACGGCATCGACGAACTGCTGAGCGGCTTCGTGGCCAGCAGCCGCTCCCGGCTGCGCAGCGAACGGACCCGCACCATCGGGGTCCGGACCACCGACGGCCCCGGCTCCTGGCAGCTGACCATCACCCAGGAGCCGCCGGCCGTCGGCACGGGCGGCGCCGCCGAACCGGCCGACCTCACCCTCACCGGCCCCGCCCACGACCTGTACCTGCTGCTGTGGAACCGGCTCCCGGTCGGACCCGCGCAGGTCGAACTCGACGGCGACGAGGCGCTGCTCGAACTCTGGCGGACCAGCGCGGTCATCGGCTGAGGCCGCGCCGCACGTAGCTCGCGGCGCGCCGCGCGCTGGGAGCGGCCCGGGGTGGAGTGGCCAGGGGTGCGCAGTGGCCCGGGGTGGAGTGGCCTGGGGTGGAGTGGCCAGGGGTGGAGTGGCCCAGGGTGGAGTGGCCCGGGGTCAGCGCACCCAGCGCGCGGGCCGCTTCTCCAGGAACGCCCGCATCCCCTCCTGCGCCTCCGCCGACCCGAACAGCCGCGCCGACAGCTCCACCAGCCCCTCCGCGTCCCGCTCGAAGGACCGCACCACCTCGGCGTTGGCCAGCCGCTTGGACTCCGCCAGCCCCTGCGGGGAGCCCTGGCGCAGCGCGTCCAGCAGGCCCTTCAACGCGACCCCGGTGTCCTCGGCGGACTCGGTGGCGCGGGTGATCAGGCCGATCCGGGCGGCCTCGGCGGCGTCGAAGACCTCGCCGGTGAGGTAGTAGCGGGAGGCGGCGCGCGGGTCCAGCTTGGGGCGCAGCGGCAGCGAGATCACGGCGGGCGCGAGGCCGAGCCGGACCTCGGTGAACGCGAAGGTCGCGGCCGGCCCGGCGAGGGCGAGGTCCGCCGCGCCGATCAGGCCGAGGCCGCCGGCCCGGGCGTGCCCGTCGATCACGGCGATCACCGGCTTGGTGCAGTCGACGATCGCCCGCTGCAGCTCGACCAGGCCGCGCGGGCCGACCGTCGGGTCCGCGCCGGTCGCCTCGGACAGGTCCGCACCCGCGCAGAACACCTTGCCGGTGTGCCCGAGCACCACGGCCCGGACCTCCGGGTCGGCCGCGGCGACCGCCAGACCGGCGTGCAGTTCGGCCATCAGCCGGGTGGAGAGTGCGTTGCGGTTGTGCGGCGAGTCGAGGGTGATCGTGGTGACGGCGTCGGCGGTGGTGACGCGGACGAGGGGCTCTGCGCTGGTCATCGGCGGGGCCTGCCTTCCGGCTGAGGGTGGGTCGGACTGCGGTGCCGCCCGGGTGCCCGGGCCGCGCCCGGACGACTCTGGCACGCCCACCCGCCCCTCGGCCAGAGCCAATCCTGCCCGAGGTGCCGATCGGGATCGAGGCCCTCGCGCCCGTCCGGGAGCGGCCGCGTCACCGGCCCTCGGCGTACCCTCCCCGTCGCCCGGCCCACCGGACGACGGGGCCCATCGCCAGGCCCGCCGCCGCCAGTACCGCGCCCAGGACGACCCAACCGGCCGGACCGAACCCGATCACGGCGGTGCTGACCAACGCCGGACCGGCCATCATCGCCGCCGCCGAACCCGCGTTGTACACGCCCTGATAGGCGCCGTGGTCACGCTCCCCCGCGAGGTCGTAGCTGAGCGCCCAGCCGCCGGCCTGGCCGAACACCTCGCCCAGCGACTGCAACGCGATGCCGCCGAGCACCACCACGGCGGCGACGATCGCGGGCAGGCCGTGCGCGAGGCCGATGACCAGGCACGAGGCGGCGAGCAGCAGCCCCCCGCGGCCGCAGAGCCGGGCGGCCGTCGACCGGTCCTCCGTCCCCCGGGTGGCCCGCACCTGGAGGGCGATCACCAGCAGGGTGTTGACGATCAGGGTGCCCGCGACGGTGATCCGGGGCGCCTCGGTGTCATGGATGATCCACAGCGGCACGCCGACCTCCAGGACGGCGAACTGCAGGGCGAGGACCGCGTTCAGCACCGTCACGACCAGGAACGGGCCGTCCCGCAGCGCCGGATTGCGCCGCTTGCCCCGCCCGGCACCGTCGGCCTCCGGTCCCACGGGCAGCGCGACCGGGGCCGCATGCGCGAGGACGGGGAGACGGTGGAACAGCACGGCGACGACCACGAAGGAGGCGGCGTCGGCCAGAATCGCCGTCAGATAGGCCGGCCTGGTGTCCACCTGGAGCGCGATCGCGCCGACGACCGTACCCAGGCAGAGGCCCACGTTGGTCACCACCCGCAGGTAGGCCCGGCCCGCCACCCGGCGGTCGGGCGGCAGCACCTCGGCGTAGAGCGCGTTCCGTACGGCTGCGGAGCCACGGTCGACGGCCGCGACCCCGCAGGCCAGCACCACGAAGGCCGGATAGCTGTGCGCGAGCGTGTACCCGGCGGTGCCGACCGCCTGCGCCGCGACCAGCACGACCAGCACCGGCCGGGCGCCCCAACGGTCGGCGGCCCGCCCGGCCGGCACGCTCGCGACGACCCCGCACAGGCCGGCGGCGGTCAGCCCGAGCCCCAGCTGGGCGGCGCTCAGACCGAGCACCCGGGTGAAGAACAGCACCGCGACGGACAGGGACAGGCCGCTGCCCATCGTGTTGACCAGGGTGAGCCCGGCCAGCCGCCGGACCATCGGGTCGGGGTGCAGCCGCCGTCGCACGGCGCTGACGAGCCCGCCGCCGGCCTGCGGGCCTGCGGGGCCTCCTGGGTCCGCGACGTCTCCGGGGTCTGCGGTCGTTGCGGTGCTTGCGGTGGTTGCGGTGGTTGCGGTGCTTGCGGTGCTTGCCGTGATGGCGGCGCCTCCGGGCATGGCGGGGTCGGGTCCGGACGTCTCCGCCGGCGAGGTGGTGGTCATGTGCTGATCACACCGCCTGGCGGCCCGGGTCCGGTACTCCTTTAGGCTCTGGCTAAAACCACGCGCCCCACGCGCCCCAGCCCCGGCGCCCACGCGCCGCGTCGCAGGAGACCGCCCCCGTGCACCGCTTCACGCTCGGCCTGGCCGACCTCGCCACCACCTGGTTCGCCGTCTCCCCGATCCAGGAGGCCTCGCTCAGCCTGCGCATGTGGACCCACCCCGGCGTCTACCAGCTCCAGACCCCGGCCTTCGAACGGCTCCGGCCCGCCTTCGAACGGCTGGACTCCACGCTGCTGCTGTCACTCATCGCCGGGAACCGCTGGATCCCCGACTTCCTGACGCCCCGCCCGGCCTCGCCCGCCGCCGACTTCCGCACCGAGCTGGCCACCGTCCGCGCGCTGCCGCCGGAGCAGCTGCGCCCCGAACTGGAGCAGGTCTTCCTGCCGCACGGGCGGCCCCTGCCCGCCGCGCTCGCCGCCGGACTGGCCGACCCGGCACGGCTGTTGCAGCGGATCGCCGATGCGCTGGAGGAGTACTGGGAGGTCTGCCTCGCGCCGTCCTGGTGGCCGCAGGCCCGTGCGGTCCTGGACGCCGACCTGGTCTACCGGGCCCGGCTGCTCTCCCGGCACGGCGCGGCGGCGCTCTTCGCCGACCTGGACCACCGGCTGCACTGGGAGGACGGCGTCCTGTCGATCAACCGCCGGTGGACGGACTGGGACGCGGAGACCGCCGTGGACGGCCGCGGCCTCGTCCTCATCCCGACCTTCTTCGCCCGCGGCGCGATCACGATGATCAGCAACGAGCGTGCGCCGCAGATCAGTTACCCGGCGCGCGGCCAGGCGGGCATGGCCGGCCCGGGGACGCCGGTGCCGCCGCGCGCCCTGGAGGCGCTGGTCGGCGCGCCGAAGGCCCGGCTGCTGGCCCTGCTCGCCGAACCCGCCTCCACCACCGACCTCGCCTACCGGCTGGGCGTCACCCCCGGCGCGGTCAGCCAGCACCTGTCCGTCCTCGCCGCCACCGGCCTGGTCACCCGGGCCCGGCACGGCCGCTCGGTGCTGTACCTGCGCAGCCCGCTCGGGGACGAGCTGACGGGGGCGAACAGGTGACGGAGTTCGCCCTCGTCTTCCCCCCGACCGGCCCGCACCACGGCGGCTGGTCCACCAACTCCCCAGTGGTACAGACCTGTTGACGCATTGGTCCAGTCCTCCTACAGTGCCCATGCCCCGTCTCCCCACGGCGCGGGCACCCATCGCACACGCACCAAGCACCGCGGTTCTACGTCGCCCTGTCCAACCCCCACAGCCACAGGGAGAACCATGTCCGCTCGATCCCGGGCCAGGCGCCCGCGCGTGCGCAGCAGACTGCTGGCACTGCTCTCCGTCCTGGTCCTGCCCCTCGCCGCGCTCACCGCGCTGGCCGCCCCGGCGAACGCCGCCGGAAAACTCACCGCCTCCTTCACCACCGCCGACAACGGCTCCTGGTGGCAGGGCACCTACATCGTCCACAACGACAACGCCACCGCCGTGACCGGCTGGACCCTGGAGTTCGACCTGCCGGCCGGCGTCACCATCGGCAACAGCTACAACGGCACCGCCACCGTCAACGGCCGGCACGTCACCGCGACCAACGCGTTCTACAACGCCACCGTCAACGCCCACAGCACCACCGAGCCGTACAGCTTCTGGTTCGTCGGCAACGGCCCGGTCGCCACCCCCACCAACTGCCGCATCAACGGCGACAAGTGCGACGGCACCGCCGACGTCCCACCGTCCGCGCCGGGCACCCCGGCGGTCACCGAGTCCACCGCGCACACGCTCGCCCTGACCTGGCCGGTCGCCACCGGCGGGGACTTCCCGGTGGCCTCCTACGACGTGCTCAACGGCGCCGTCGTGGTCGGCTCCAGCACCACCACCAGCGCCCTGCTCACCGGGCTCACCCCGGCCACCACCTACACGCTGTCCGTCCGGGCCAAGGACAGCCGCGGCAACACCGGACCGCTCAGCGCGCCCGTCACCGCCGCCACCTTCGACCCGTCGACCGACCCGGTCCCGCCCACCGCGCCGACCAACCTCCGGACCACGGCGATCAGTTCGTCGGACGTCACGCTCGCGTGGAACGCCGCGACCGACAACGTCCGGGTCGCCGCGTACGACGTCTACCAGGGCGGCACGCTGGTGGCGACGGTCAGCGGCAGCACCCTGACCGCGACGGTCGGCAGCCTGTCCCCGTCCACCACCTACACGTTCACCGTGAAGGCCCGCGACCCCGCCGACAACGCCTCTCCCGCCTCCGCCCCGCTCACCGCCACCACCTCGGACCTGGTCGGCGCCGGAAAGTACGCCCGGGTCGGCTACTTCGTCCAGTGGGGCATCTACGGCCGCCAGTACTTCGTCAAGAACCTCGACACCTCCGGCAGCGCGGCCAAGCTCGACGTCGTCAACTACGCCTTCGAGAACATCGATCCGGTCAACCTGACCTGTCTGGCGGGCGTCACCAAGGGCACCACCGCCAACCCGCAGGACCCGGACCAGGGCACCGGCGCCGGTGACGCCGACGCCGACTACGCCCGCCCGATGAGCGCCGACCAGTCGGTGGACGGCGTGGCCGACGACGGCTGGGGCAAACTCCGCGGCAACCTCAACCAGTTGAAGAAGCTGAAGGCCAAGTACCCGAACCTGAAGGTGGTCGTCTCACTCGGCGGCTGGACGTACTCCAAGTACTTCTCGGACGTCGCCGCCACCGACGCGTCCCGCCAGAAGTTCGTCAAGTCCTGCCTCGACGTGTGGATCAAGGGCAACCTGCCGGTCTACAACGGCGCCGGCGGCGACGGCGTGGCGGCCGGGATCTTCGACGGCATCGACCTCGACTGGGAGTGGCCCGGCTCCGCCGACGGCCACGCGGGCAACCACTGGAGCGCCAACGACAAGGGCAACCTGACCCTGCTGCTGGCCGAATTCCGCAAGCAGCTCGACGCGTTGGGCGGATCCCACAAGCTGCTCACCGCCTTCACCCCGGCCGACCCGGCGAAGGTCGCCGCGGGCTGGGACCTCACGAAGATCTTCAGCTCGCTGGACATCGCCAACGTCCAGGGCTACGACTTCCACGGCTCCGGCAGCGACAACTCCTGGGAGCCCAACCGCACCGGCCCCCAGGCCAACCTCTACGCCGACCCGAACGACCCGTACAACTTCCACTTCAGCGTGGACGCGGCGGTCCAGACCTACCTCGGCGCCGGGGTCAACCCGCGCAAACTCACCATCGGCTTCCCGTTCTACGGGCGCGGCTGGCAGGGCGTGGCGGACGGCGGCGCCTCCGGCTTGTGGCAGTCCGCGAACGGCGCGGCCCCGGGCCAGTTCAGCGAGGAGGCCGGCACCCGCGGCTACAACAACCTCATCACCGGCGTCCCCAACCTGACCGTGTACCACGACCCCAAGTCCATTGCGACGTACGGCTACACCGGAGCCGGCGGCCAGTGGTGGACCTTCGACGACGCCTGGTCGATCGCCCAGAAGACGGCCTACCTCAAGTCGAAGAACCTGCTCGGCGGCATGATCTGGGAGATGTCCGGCGACACCCCCTCCGGCACGCTCATCAACGCACTCGACTCCGGTCTCAAATAGCCGGAGGGCATGGCCCGTTGGGCCGGTAGGGCAGCAAGGGCCGGCGCTCCGAGAACGACGGAGCGCCGGCCCGCGCCTCAGGTGCCTCAAGCGCCTCAGGTGCCTCACATACCTGACGGGCCTGACGGGCCTGACGGGCCTCCAAGGCCGAATGCGCCTCCCGTCACCGGGACGCCATCGCCGCCAGCTTCCTGGCCGCCCGGTACTGCCGGAGCACCTGCGCGAAGGAGGTGTGCCCCTGGGTGGTCCGGGCGAAGGCCCGCCAGGCCGGCGCCACCAGGCAGACCGCCGCGTGGAACAGGTACGGGCGCCGCTCGAAGGCGCCCAGCAGCTGCTTGCCGGCGCGCATCTCCACGCCCAGCCCGGCCTTGATGGCGAACGCGTAGTTCAACGCCTCGCGCCGCACGTCCGCCGCCTTGCCCGCCTCCGCGACCTTCACCGCCCACTCGCCGGCCAGCCGGCCCGAGCGCAGCGCGTAGGAGATGCCCTCGCGGGTCCACGGCTCCAGCAGTCCGGCCGCGTCCCCGGCGACCAGCACCCGGCCGCGGGAGAGCGGCGAGTCCTCGGCCCGGCAGCGGGTCAGGTGCCCGGACTCCACGCTCGGGGTGAAGCCGGACAGCCCCAACCGCCGGATGTAGTCGGCGAGATACTGCTTGGTCCGCTCGCCGTCGCCGCGCGCCGAAATGACGCCGACGGTCAGACTGCTCGACTCGGTCTTCGGGAACACCCAGCCGTAACTGCCGCGCAGCGGGCCCCAGTCGAGGTGGATCCGGCCCGACCAGTCCGCGGCGACCTGCGGCGGGACGGGGATCTCCGCCTCCAGGCCGAGGTCGATCTGGTCGAAGGTGACACCGACGTGCCGGGCGATCCGACTCGCGCTGCCGTCCGCGCCGACCACCGCGCGCGCCTCGAAGGTGCGCCCGTCGGCGGCCGTCACCAGCGCCGTCCGGTGCTCGCCGCCGCGCTGCTCGACGCCGGTGACGGTCACTCCGGTGACCAGCACCGCCCCGGCCTGCTTGGCCGCCTGCACCAGGCGCAGGTCGAACTCGTCCCGGTTGACCAGGCCGAACAGCATCCGCCGGGACCGACGCGTCCGGGTGAACCGCCCGTCGTAGGCGAAGGTGACGGCGTGCACGCGGTCCTGCAACGGCAGCCGGAAGTCGGGCGGCAGGCTGTCCCGGGACGGGCCGATGATGCCGCCGCCACAGGTCTTGTAACGGGGGTGCTCGGCCTTGTCGAGGAGCAGCACCCGCCGGCCCTGGACGGCGGCGGCGTGCGCGGCCGAGGCTCCGGCCGGTCCGGCGCCGACCACCACGACGTCCCAGACACCGTCGAGCGGCTCGGGCGCCGACCGACCGACCCTCGGCGCGGTCTCGGTCTCGGCTTCGGTCGCGCCGTCGGTCTCGGTCCCAGCCTCGGTCGCGGCTTCGAACACCGTCTCGGTCCCGGTCTCGGACACCGTCTCGGGCGCCCCCTCGGACGCCTCGCCTGACGGCTGACCTGACGGCCGTCCGGGTACCTCGGCGTCGAGCGGCGAGACCTCGGTGTCGAGTGGGCTGCGGGAATCGGAGCTTCCGGAGTCAGTCACGTCGAGCAATCCTATGCGTCCGCCGAGCCCGCCGCTGGCCGCGCCGCCCCGAACGCCAGACCGAACCCGGATCGAACCCGGACCGAACTCAGATCGAACCCGGGCCGATCCATCGGGCCGATCCACCAGACGGTGCGCCGGGCGGGATCGCCGGGCAAAACCACCCGATCGGACTGTTCGAGTCCGCCTATGATCGGCGGTACCCAAACCGCCCCCTCCGCCCGCACCACCCCTCGGGCGAAGCCTTCCCCTCGGAGCCCCGATGTCACAGCCGCTGGCCGACACCGTCCGGTCCCTGATGGACCGTGCCCGCACCGACCTCGCCGAACTGGTCGCCTTCCCCTCGGTCGCCGACCCGCGCCAGTTCCCGGTCGAGGAGTGCGAGAAGGCCGCCCGCTGGGTCGCCGACGCCTTCGCCGCCGAGGGCCTGACCAACGTCCAACTGCTGGACACCCCGGACGGCACCCAGTCCGTCTACGCCGAACTGCCCGGCCCCCAGGGCGCGCCGACCGTGCTGCTCTACTCGCACTACGACGTCCAGCCCCCGCTCGACGAGAGCGCCTGGCTCAGCCCCGCCTTCGAGCTGACCGAGCGTGACGGCCGCTGGTACGGGCGCGGCGCCGCCGACTGCAAGGGCAACATCCTGATGCACCTGACCGCCCTGCGAGCCCTGCGGCAGGTGTACGGCGACGGCTACCCGGTCGGTCTGAAGATCATCGTCGAGGGCTCGGAGGAGCAGGGCACCGGCGGCCTGGAGCGCTACGCCGAGGCCCACCCCGAACTGCTCGCCGCCGACGCCATCATCATCGGCGACACCGGCAACTTCGCCCCCGGCCTGCCCACCGTGACCGCCTCGCTGCGCGGCATGACGGTCGTCGAGGTCGCGGTCACCACCCTGGCCGGCAACCTGCACTCCGGCGCCTTCGGCGGCGCCGCCCCGGACGCGCTGCAGTCGCTGGTCCGGATGCTCGCCTCGCTGCACGACGAGCACGGCGACGTCGCGGTGGCCGGACTGACCGGCGGCCAGACCTGGAGCGGTGTCCAGTACTCGGAGGCGCAGTTCCGCTCCGACGCCAAGGTGCTCGACGGCGTCGCCCTGACCGGCACCGGCACCATCGCCGACCGCCTGTGGGCCCGCCCCGCGATCACCGTCCTCGGCATCGACGCCCCGCCGGTGATCGGCGCCACCTCCTCCGTCCAGGCCGCCGCCAAGGCCCTGGTCAGCCTGCGCGTCCCGCCGGGCAGCGACCCGACCGCCGCCCAGGACGCGCTGGTCGCCCACCTGGAGGCGCAGGTCCCGCTCGGCGCCCGTCTGACCGTCGAACGCCAGGGCACCGGCGCCCCGTTCAACGCCGACACCACCGGCCCGGCGTACGAGGCGATGGGCGAGGCCATGGCCGAGGCCTTCGGCACCGAGATGGTCGCCTCCGGCGAGGGCGGCTCGATCCCGCTCTGCAACACGCTGCGCTCGCTCTACCCGAAGGCCGAGATCGTGCTGATCGGCGTCGAGGAGCCGACCACCCAGATCCACGCGGTCAACGAGAGCGTCGACCCGCAGGAGCTGGAGCGGATGGCCCTCTCCGAGGCCCTGTTCCTCCGCCGCTACGCCGAACTGCGCTCGGTCTGACGCACGTTGGTCCGGGGGCCGCCGTCGGCGGTCCCCGGCACCGGCCGCCCGCCCCGGAACCTGCGGGCGGCACCCGCCACCACCGCGTAACCGACCGCCCCCACCGCGAGCCCGGCCCCGGCGCCGAAGCAGAACTCCGGGATCAGGTTCCGCCGCAGCGGGACCAGCCGGTGCAGCACCCCGACCGCCGTCGCCGCGCCCAGGGCCGCGACGGCGGCGCGGCGCGCCCGGGGAGCGAGTGCCACGGCCGGGCGGACCGGCTCCACGCCCCGCGCCGCCCGCACCGCCCAGCCCGCCATCGCGGCCAGAGCCAGCGCCGAACTGCCGTACTGCAGAGCCGAGTAGAGCGGAACCCCGGCCACCTCCCGGTCCAGCACCGGCAGCAGCCGGACACCCAGCCGGCCTTCGTGGGTGAACGCGTCCCAGCCGACGTGGGTGGCCGCACCGATCGCCGCCGACGCCGCGAACCACGCCGCCCCCGCACCCGCCCCGGCTCCGGCGGACCGCCGGACCGTCAGCGCCTCGGCCGCGCCCGCCCACCGGTCGGGCAGCAGCGCCACCAGCGGCGCGCGCAGCAGGCCGTGCCAGCCGGCCACCAGCGCGCCCGCGATCGCCACGTCCAGCGTCGGCACGGCCCACCAGCGGTGCGTCAGACCGCCGTGGCCGTACACCCCGGGCAGCAGCGACTCGGCGAAGAACGGGACGTCGGGCGCCATCGATCCGGCGACCAGCGCCGAGGCGACCAGCGGCCCGCGCTCCCCGGCGGCGCGCAGCAGGGGCAGGACGGCGGCGGGGTGGCTCAGTGTGAACGGCATGCCCCCATCCTCCCGCCCCTGCCGAGCCATCGGCCAACGGCCTGGGCCAACGGCCAACGACCTGGGCCAACAGCCAACGACCTGGGCCAACGGCCAGCGCCTCTGGACAGCGGCCACCGCCTCTGGACGGCCCGGCACCCGGGCTCGTCAGGCACCCCAGGCGGCTACGCCGCGTCCGCCGTGCTGGCCAGGCCGAGCGCGACCCGGCGGCCCGCCTCCAGGTAGCGCAACTCGCCGCTGCGGCGGGCGTCCAGGGCGGCGGCGAGGCGGCGGTAGCGGCTCGGGGGCAGCAGGTCGGCGGCCTCGTCCAGGGTGACGAAGCGCCAGTCGCGCAGTTCCTCGGCCTGGAGCAGCAGGTTCTGGCGGGAGGCGGCGTCCAGTTGGCCGCCGTCGTACATCAGGCGCAGGCCGCCGCGGCGCGGGCCGGTGCGCGGCTCCCAGTCGACGGCGAGCAGGCGCAGCCCGGTCGGGTCGAGCCGCAGGCCCAGTTCCTCGGCGGTCTCGCGCAGGGCCGCGTCGGTGGGGGCCTCGCCGCGTTCGACCACGCCTCCGGGGAAGTCCCAGTCGGGTTTGTAGACGGGGTCGACCAGCAGGACGCGGTCCTGTTCGTCGAAGAACAGGACGGCGGAGGCCACGGTGTCCCCGGTCGGGTCGGGGGTCTGGACGATCGGGCAGCGGGCGGCGCCGACGCGGACCAGTTCGGCGATCCGGTGGGCGGTCTCGCGGGGGGTGAGCTCGCTGGTGTCGAGCATCCGGGCGTCCTCGACCAGCCAGCGCCGGGCGGCCCGGTAGCGGGCCACGTGCTCGAAGCACCACGTGCGGACCCGCTCGCTGGCCTCCGGATCTCCCGGGCACTCGTCGCGGTGGGCGATGCGGTGACGCAGGATCGTTTCTTCTGGGTCCAGGACGAAGTGGTGCACCGCTATGCCGTGGGAGGCGAGGTCGCCGAAGATCTCGTCCCGGTAGTCCTCCCTGAGCAGGGTCATCGGGACCACCAGCGGGCCCGCGACCTCACTGAGCAGCGCGGCCGCCGTCTCGGGGACGAGCCGGCGCCAGGCCGCCAGGTCCTGGAAGTCGGACACCGTCGCCAGCCGGTCGGCCGGGAGCATCCGGCGCAGGCCGAAGCCCACCAGCTCGGGATCGAAGAGCACGCTCCCGGGCAGCAGTTCCACCAGCTCGCGGCAGGCACTCGTCTTGCCCGCCCCGAATGTGCCATTGACCCAGACGATCACAACGTCCCCTGCCCTCGACTTGCCCCGATGCCGTTCGCACCGGGCAGCGCCCCCGTCGGCCGAACCAGCGCCACCCGTGGTGGTACCCGCGCCACGCCGCTCCCCATACCTCCCCACCGCGCCCGCCGTTGCGCCCCACTCCGCCCCTTGACAGGGGCATGTGCCCAGGCCAGCCGCCTTCCGGGAGAAATATGTAGACCGGTCTACATCAAAGTTGCACCCTGCTCACACCCTGCGCGCACAGGAAGTCGGCCCGTCCGACTTCCTGTGCGCCATCATCACCCCAGATCACCTCCCATCACCCCCTCCACCCGACTATGTAGACCGACCGACAGATTTCTCCCGGCAATATCTAGACCGGTCTGCATAATTCAGTAGACCGGTCGACATATTCTTCCCCGCGCCCCTCGCGCGCCCCCCGGCGCCCGCTTGCGCCGCGCGCACCCCAGCACGTACAGAGGAACGATGAAGCTGCTCCCAGCCGGCCGCGTCATCGTCATCGGCTCGATCAACGCCGACCGCATCCTCCGCTGCCCCGTCCTCCCCGCCCCCGGCGAGACCGTCCTCGCCACCGCCGCCACCCAGGGGTTCGGCGGCAAGGGCGCGAACCAGGCGGTGGCGGCGGCGCGCATGGGCGCCGCCGTCCACCTGGTCGCGAAGGTCGGGCACGACGCCGACGGCGAAGCCGCGCTCACCGACCTGCGCGGCGCGGAAGTCGAGACGGCCTCCGTGCTCACCCACCCCGACGCGCCGACCGGGCAGGCGATCGTCATGGTCGACCCCGCCGGCGAGAACAGCATCGTCGTCGTCCCCGGTGCCAACGCCCACCTGACCGCCGCCGAGGTCACCGCCGCACTCGCCCGCCTGCACCTGCTCCCCGTCGACGTGCTCCTCACCAGCGGCGAGGTCCCCGAGGAGTGCATCCGAGCGACCGCCGCCGCCCTGCCGGCCGACGGCACCCACTGGGTGCACAACGCCGCCCCGGCCGGCTCGCTCCCCGACACCGGTCCGACCGGGCGCCACCCCCTGGTCGTCGCCAACGCCGTCGAGGCCCGCCAGCTGACCGGTGCCCCCACCGTCGAGGAGGCCGCCCGGGCCCTCGCCCGCCGCGCCGACGGCGTCGTACTCACCCTCGGCGGCGAGGGCGCGCTGGTCGCCACCGAGGGACGGTCGGCCCGACTGCCCGCCCCCGCCGTCCAGGTCGTCGACACCACCGGTGCCGGCGACGTCTTCTGCGGCGCCCTCGCCGCCGGACTCGCCCGCGGCGCCTCCCTCCCCGCCGCGGCCGCCACCGCCGTGGCCGCCGGCGCCTTCGCCGTCACCGCCCTGGGCGCCCGTGGCGCCCTCCCCCGCCCGACCGACCTCTGACCAGCCGCTTCCCGACGGGCCCGGGCGGGCCGGGCTCACCCCCGGTGGGGGCGCCCGGGCCACAACTCCCGAACGCCCCGGCTCACGTGCCTAGCAGCACTCGGTCTACGGCCGCCCCATGTACGACGGGTAGTAGCCGCTGCTGATCCCCGAGATCCGGATCAGCGTGCCCGGCCGCGCCGCCTCGACGTACTGGTTGTTGCCCAGGTAGATCGCCACGTGCTGGATGCCCCGTTTGGTGCCGTTGGGGGACCAGAACAGCAGGTCGCCCCGGCGCAGCTGGCCGGCGCTGATGGGCGTGGTCGCCGCGTACTGGTCGTTGGCCACCCGCGGCAGGTTCACCCCGCCGCGTCGGAAGGCCTGCTGCACGAGGCCCGAGCAGTCGTACCCGTCCGGCCCGTTGCCCGCGGTCCGGAACGGCTTGCCCAGTTGGCTCAGCGCGAACTGCACGGCGGACTCGACGCCCTGGTCCCCCGCCACCGCGCCGGCGGCCGAGCCCGACGAACCCGACGAGGACGATCCGGACGACCCGGACGACGACGGGGACCCGTCCCCCGTCCGCGCCACGTACACGTCGTAGTGCGTGGTCCAGCGCCACTCCCCCTTGCTGTTCTTGAACCAGTACCGCGACCCGTCCCAGCCCTGCTTGATCCCCCCGCTCGACTTCGCGCCCGTCGACGGGGCCTTCGCTGCGGAGGAGGATCCGCCCCCCGTCCGCGCCACGTACACGTCGTAGTGCGTGGTCCAGCGCCACTGCCCCTGACTGTTCTTGAACCAGTACCGCGAGCCGTCCCACCCGGCGTGCGCCGGTGCCGACTCGGCGGCGACGGCGGGGCTGACGCCGGGGCCGACGCCGATCACACCCGCACCGGCCACGATCACGGCCACCATGCCTATCCCCCGACGCACCCGCGCGGCCCGCGAGGGACGGACGGGGCGGACGGGGCTGACGGTGGCCGCCCGCTGGTCGACGGTGGTGGCAGCGTGCTGCCCGGTCGGTTCGTCGGCGGCACCCGGCGCGCCGGTGTTGACGGTGGTCATCCTGCTGTCTTCCCTCACTGCTGCGAACTGCCGCCACGGGGGCGGCTGCGGAATCGGCTACGGACACGCACGTCCCGGTGAGACGGCACGTACGGCTCGGCAGACCCCGCCCGGCATGCCACGGCCTCCGGTCGTGCGACCGGGAGCCGCGGCATGCCGCCCAGGGATTCAGTTCTGCCTGCGTGTCACGGTAGGCACGCGTCCGCTCACGGCGCGCAGTGGAGTGAGCCAATGGAAGGGTTCACGGCCGGTGAGCACCGACGGGGTATCAGGGTGAAGGCCAGTCATCGGGCCGCTTGCCCGACGCCCCCTCACCCCTGCTGGTCCGCCTCCGCCAGCAGCTGCTTCTTCAACACCTTTCCCAGCGCGTTCCTGGGCAGTTCGGGCACCAGCACGACCCGGCGCGGCCGCTTGTGCGCGGACAGCCGCTCCGCCACGAAGGCCGTCAGCTGTTCCCCCGTCACGGCGCCGTCCGGGATGACGTACGCGACGACGGCCTGCCCGAGGTCCTCATCCGGCGCACCGACCACCGCCGCGTCGGCGACCGCGGGGTGGTCGCGCAGCGCGGCCTCCACCTCACCGGCGCCGATCCGGTAGCCGCCGCTCTTGATCAGGTCGACGGAGGCGCGACCGACGATCCGGTGGAAGCCGTCCTCACCGATCACGGCGACGTCCCCGGTGCGGAACCAGCCGTCAGCCGTCCAGGCCTCGGCGTCCGCGTCGGGCCGGTTGAGGTACCCGCTGAACAGGGTCGGCCCGGCGACCTGCAACTCTCCGACGCTCTCCCCGTCGGAGGGCACCGGCGCGCCGTCCTCGCCGACCAGCCGGGTGCGCACCCCGTCCAGCGGCAGGCCGACGCTGCCGGGCCGACGCTCGCCGTCCGCCCGGGTGCTGACGGTGATCAGCGACTCGGTCATCCCGTAGCGCTCGATCGGGGCGTGCCCGGTGAGCGCGGCCAGCTTCTCGAACACCGGTACCGGCAGCGGCGCGCTGCCGGAGACCAGCAGCCGGGCCGAGGCCAGCCGACCCGCCGCCCCGGGGTCGGCCGCCACCCGGGACCAGACGGTCGGCACCCCGAAGTACAGGCTGCCGCTCGCGGCCGCGTACCCCTCCGGGGTGGGCCGCCCGGTGTGCACGAGCCGGCTGCCGGTCCGCAGGGCGCCGAGGACGCCGAGGATCAGTCCGTGGACGTGGAACAGCGGCAGGCCGTGGACGAGGGTGTCCTCGGCGGTCCACTGCCAGGCCGCGGCGAGCGCGTCCAGGTCGGCGGCGATCGCCTGGCGCCGGATCACGGCTCCCTTGGGCGCCCCGGTGGTGCCGGAGGTGTAGAGGACGAAGCCGGTGGCGTCCGGCGCGGGCTCGGCGAACGTGGTGGCGGCGCGGTCCGCCGGGTCGACCGGCACCCCCTCCACCTCACCCGGCACCGCGTCGCCCACGGCGTGCGCGAGCAGCACCGCACCCGAGTCGCGCAGGATGTGCTCGCGCTCCTTGGGCCCGGAGTCGGGCGGCAGCGGCACCACGGGCACGCCCGCCAGCAGGCCGCCGACCACGGCGACGACCGTCTCGACGGCGGGCCGGGCGAGCACGGCGAGCGCGGGCGCACCGGCCACCCGGTCAGCGACGGCGGTCGCCGCGCCCAGCAGCTCCTCGCGGGACAGCGCCCGCCCGTCGATCCGCAGCGCGTCCGCCGCGTCCCCGTAATCGCCCTGAAGTGCGGTCAGCAGTGCCATGCTTCCGTCCTCGCCCTCGTCTCACGCTGTCGCGCCGACTCTACGGGCCGCACCCGGACCGTCCGTGGGCAGCGGTCACCAGCCGCCGCCCACCTGGCTTGTACCGACCTGTGCCGGAAACGCCGGAGGGGGGGGGGGGGGGGGGCCGGGGGCCCCCCCCCCCCCCCCCCTTTTTGGGGGGCCGCCCCTTCTGGGCTTTCCCCCCCGCGGTCACCTGTGG
>NZ_JBWKER010000039.1:78346-90976 GCF_056435345.1 Kitasatospora sp. NPDC043950 | reverse complement strand
CCCCCCCCCCCCCCCCCCCCCCCCCCCCCCCCCCCCCCCCCCCCCCCCCCCCCCCCCCCCCCCCCCCCCCCCCCCCCCCCCCCCCCCCCCGGGGCCGTCAGTGCGGTGCAGCGGTCAGGACCGTCAGAACTGGACGTCGGTGCAGGAGTAGAAGGCGTTGCCGGTGTCGGCGACGTCCCAGACCGCCACCACCACCTGGTGCCCGGTACGACCGCTGGGGAGGGTCGCGGTGTGGGTGGTGGTGGCGGCGGGCTGGCGGCCGTTGTAGGGGACGGTCAGGAAGGGGGTGAGGTCCAGGCTGGCCCGGGTGATCGGCTGGCCGGCGTCGTAACCGGGCTTGGTGAGGTAGTACCTGAAGTTCGTGGTGGAGTGCCGGGCCTCGATGTACCAGGTGAAGGTGAGCTGCTGGCCCGCCGTCACCCGGGTGGTCGGCCAGGTGCCGTTGCGCGGGTCGTCCAGCGGGGCCCAACGGGCGTCCCCGCCGGCGCAGATGGTGCCGTCGGCCGGGCCCCGGCCGGGGAAGCCCTTCGGGCCCTCGACGCTCTGCGGTTCCCACTGGATGTCGCCGCAGTCCCACGGCACCCCGCCCGCTCCGCAGAGCGCGGACCGGCTGGGCGGCAGGTTGATGTAGCCGTGCGACTGGGCGGGCAGGGCCAGCACGAGCGGGAGCGCGATCGCGGCCGCGGCCGCGCCGGCGAGATGACGTTTGCGCATGGTGCTCCTCCGTGGGGGTGGATGGAGTGTGCGCCCGACGTAGGGCGCGCGCGTGGGGGCGCGGCCGAAGATCGTGGCATGCCTGCGTCAGGTCGGTGCTGACACCGTAGAAGCCCCCGTCCGGGCCGTCAATGGTCTGAACCATTGCCGGGTCATTGCCGGGTCATTGCCGAGTCGTCGCCGGGCCCCGTGCCCCCGTGCCCCGCGGGTCAGGGAACCAGGACGATCTTGCCGCTGACGGTCCCGGACTCCGCCAGCCGCAGGGCCTCGGCCGCCCGGGCGAGCGGGAGCCGGGCGGCGATCCGGGCGGTGACGTCACCGCGGGCGACGGCGGCGAACACCTGGGCGAGGTCGGACCGGAGGCGGGCGCGGAAGCGGTCCCGGCCGAGGGCGCGGCCGGCCCAGATGTTGTAGAAGTGGGCGCGGCGGCCGTTGGGCAGGGTGTTCCAGAGCCAGGTGCGGGCGAGGATCTTCAGCACGGGCCACTGCTTGGAGCCGGTGTCGTCGCGGGTGGAGGCGCTGCCGTAGGCGACGAGCGTGCCGCCGGGGGCGAGCAGGCGCCAGGAGTCGATCACGCTGCGCCCGCCGACGTGGTCGAACACGGCGTCCACCCCGCCGGGCGCCAGCTCCCGGACCCGGGCCGCCACGTCCTCCGTGCGGTAGTCGACCGGGGTCGCGCCGAGCTCCCGCAGGGCGTCGTGGTGTCGCGCGGACGCCGTGCCGATCACCTGCGCGCCGGCCGCGCGCGCCAGCTGGACCAGGACGGAGCCCACCCCGCCGGAGGCGCCGTGCACCAGGATCCGCTGCCCGGCGCGCACCCGTGCCCGGCGGTGCAGCAGCTGCCAGGCCGTGATGCCGTTGACCACCACGGTCTCCGCCTCGGCTGCGGTGAGGCCGTCCGGGACGGGCACGGCGTCGGCGGCGTCGACGGTCACGTGGCTGGCCCATCCGCCGACCTTCATCAGCGCGGCCACCCGCTGCCCGGCCAGCCCCGGGTCGACGCCCTCGCCGATGGCCAGCACCCGGCCGACCAGGTCGTAGCCGGGGACGAACGGGAACGGCGGCTGGTCGTAGTACCGGCCGCGGCGCATCTGCTGCTCGGCGAACGAGACGCCGCTCGCCTCCATGGCGATCAGGACCTGCCCCCGGCCGGCCCGCGGTACGGCTCCGTGCCGGATCTCCAGGCCCTCCGGCGCCACGATGCCCGGCAGTACGACCTGGACGAGGCGTTCGGTGTCCATGACGCCCTCCTTCTCGGTAGATGTTGTTGCCTTCGTTAGAAGTTATAACGAACGGCGTTGGTGAGAGTCAAGAGGGGGAGTGATAGCCTCTAACGAGATGGTGATGTCGTCGTCGTGAGGTCTGGAGGCGGCCATGGGCGCGTCGGATGTGAGGACTCCCCGGGAGCGCTACCGCGCCCAGGTGCAGGAGGAGATCAAGGAGCGGGCCTGGGAGCAGATCGCCACCGCCGGGGCCTCCGCGCTGTCCCTCAACGCCATCGCCAAGCGGATGGGCATGAGCGGCCCGGCCCTCTACCGGTACTTCGCCAGTCGCGACGAGCTGATCACCGAACTCGTCCGGGACGCCTACCGGAGCCTCGCCGACGCCTTCCAGGCCCGCGCCGCCGCGGGTACCGACGTGGCCGGGCTGGCGCAGGCCCTGCGCGGGTGGGCCCTGGACGACCCCCAGCGGTACCTGCTCGTCTACGGCACCCCCGTGCCCGGCTACCGGGCGCCCGAGGACACCACCCGGATCTCCGTCGAGATCATGGCCGTCCTGCTCGATGCCTGCGCCGCCGAACAGCCGCCCGTCGAGAAGTCACCCGCGGAGCAGTCACCGGCCGTGCCGCCGTCCCCGTTCGACGCCCACCTCGCCGAACACCGGGCCTGGGCCGGGGGGCACCCGGCCCCGCCGGCGGTCCTCCGCCTGGCCCTCGCCGTCTGGACCCGGCTGCACGGCGTGCTCTCCCTCGAACTCGCCGGCCACTTCACCGGCATGGGATTCGACCCCGCCGAGCTCTACGCCGCCGAACTCCGCTCGCTCACCGGCCGCTGACGGCGCGGCGCGGGCCCGTGTTCGCGGACGGACAGGGCCCCGGGCGGCCGTGTGGCGCCCGGGGCCCGTCGGAGGTCAGGCGTCGGAGTAGCTGAGGTCACCCACCGTCCAACTGCTCACGTCCTCGATGGCGATCCGGTACATGCCGCCGGTATGGGGCAGTCCGAAGTCGCCCTGGAGGATCCGCGCCCGGTGCAGGTGCAGGTGCGTCGGCCGTGCGGGCGCGCCGGCGGAGGGCGGGGAGAAGAGGGCGGCGAACGGCTTCAAGTGCTGTGAGGTGTGCAGGACTTCCGACACCCGCTCGAACCAGAGGTCCATCGGTGCGAGCCGGCCGGTGATGACCGCTCCGGGGACGACCACGGTCAAGGACATCTGGTTGCTGTGCTCGGACTCCACCATGGCGGCGATGTCAACGAGGAGCTCATCAGAGTTCGACATGCACCCAGACTATTGCGCCGCCGCCGGCTTCGGTGGCCTCGTGCACGGTTCGGCGCAGGCCGGGCGCGTGACCGTGCGCGCGGCCTGTCCTACGGCCTACGCACGGTCCGGCGTCCTGGGGAAGGTCTCGTGGATCGTTCCGGGGCCCGGGCCCTGGTGTCCCGGGGGGAGCCCCGGGTCAGAGCTTCCACATCTCGGCGTACGGAGGGGTGAGTCGCTCCTGGCGGGAGCCGAAGTCGACGAGGACCGCGATGTCGCTGCCGTCCTCGACGTCGACGACCCGGCCGAGGCCGTGCTTGTCGTGGGTGACCCGGTCGCCCGCGGCGAACCGCTTGCGGGGCACCTCGGCCGGGGCTTTGAAGGGACTGGTGGGCAGGTGGCGCCGGACTGCCGGTGATTTCGTCATCCCGATCAGTATGCTCCGAAAAACCGGGGAGTGGACCCTTCCGGAGGGCCGGAACCCCGCCGGGTGACAGGGCACGACCAGCCGGCCCTGGCTCGGCGGACCCGCCCGGCCCGAAAAAATTCTTCGCCCGACCGGGCCCCGCCGCCGGTGTCCCAACTGCCGTGGCGGCACCACCCGTTGCCGAGCCCGTCGGCGGGCGAGCCGCTCCCGTGGGGGAGGGGCCGGAAAGACCGGCCGCGGAATGTCCACCGCGACGAGCCCGGGCCTGCTACAGTCGATTTAGTTGCAGTAGTGGTTCCCATGAACTTTGTGTGCGCCTGCTGATGTATTGCAGGCGCATTTTTTGTTTTCCGGCTCTTTCCCCGGCGGGTGCTCATCGCGGCGACTCGACGGTCCGCACGGTGCGGACTTCGTACAGTCTCTCGAAGGAGATTTTTTTATGGCTACTGGTACCGTGAAGTGGTTCAACGCGGAAAAGGGCTTCGGCTTCATCGAGCAGGAGGACGGCGGCGCTGACGTCTTCGCCCACTACTCGAACATCAACGCCCAGGGCTTCCGTGAGCTGCTCGAGGGCCAGAAGGTCGAGTTCGACGTCACGCAGGGCCAGAAGGGCCCGCAGGCCGAGAACATTCGCCCGCTGTAGTTCTCTGCCACGGCACTCGCCTGGTAGCGAGGGGCCCGCACCGTGCACTACGCCCGGTGCGGGCCCCTCGGCCGTTCCACCCCCGAATCGCCTCCGGCCGTCCTGGCCGCCAGGCCGCCCCGGCCGTACCGGGCCCTGTGGATCCGCCTTCGGCCGTCGTCCGCCGTCCCGCGCGGGCCGTGTCGCGCCGACCGCGCACCGGCGCCCGCCCACCGGCGGCTGCACCGTCCATGCCTCGCCCGGCCGCATCGTTCGCGCCCCGCCCGGCACATCTCCGGCCCGTTTCTTGTGATCTCCGCGCGCCCGTGCAGCGGAGCCTTCCTCGCGACGTGCCGTCTTGAGGAAGGTTCCGTATGAACCGCTCGAATCGCCCGTCGCACCGCAGCCCGCACCGCCGGACCGGAGCCCCGAACCGGGCCCAGGGCCGCTCCTCCCAGCAGGAGTTCGAACTCCCGGTCAGCGCCACCCCCGCCCTGCCCGCCGTCGAGTCGTTCGACGAACTGGACATGCCCGCGGCCCTGTTGAAGACGCTGACCCGCCAGGGCGTCACCTCGCCGTTCCCCATCCAGGCCACCACGCTGCCGAACTCGCTGGCCGGCCGTGACGTGCTCGGCCGGGGCCGGACGGGCTCCGGCAAGACCATCGCCTTCGGCCTCGCGGTGCTGGCCCGCACCGCCGCCCGTGCCGCCGGCCGCAGGGCCGAGCCGGGCAGCCCGCTGGCCCTGGTACTGGTCCCCACCCGCGAACTCGCGCAGCAGGTCACCGAGGCGCTCACCCCCTACGCGCACTCGGTGCGGCTGCGGATGGCGACCGTGGTGGGCGGGATGTCGATCGGCCGCCAGTCCCAGGTGCTGCACCGGGGCGCCGAGGTCGTCGTCGCCACCCCCGGCCGGCTGAAGGACCTGATCCAGCGCGGTCACTGCCGACTGGACGACGTCGGCATCGCGGTCCTGGACGAGGCCGACCAGATGGCCGACCTCGGCTTCCTGCCGCAGGTCACCGAGCTGCTCGACCAGGTCTCCGCCGACTGCCAGACGCTGCTCTTCTCCGCGACCCTGGACCGCAACGTCGACCGGCTGGTGCGCCGCTTCCTCAAGGACCCGGTCACCCACTCGGTGGATCCGTCGGCCGGAGCGGTCACCACCATGGAGCACCACGTGCTGCATGTGCAGAACCACGACAAGAACACCCTGATCGTCCGCATCGCGGCCCGGGACGGCGGGGTGATCATGTTCACCGACACCCGGGACCGTGCCGACGCGCTGGTCGATGACCTGCTCGCCAACGGGGTGAAGGCCGCGGCCCTGCACGGCGGCAAGTCCCAGCCCCAGCGCACCCGGACCCTGGAGCAGTTCCGCACCGGCCAGGTCACCGCGCTGATCGCCACCAACGTCGCCGCGCGGGGGATCCACGTGGACGGCCTCGACCTGGTCGTCAACCTGGACCCGCCGGTCGACCACAAGGACTACCTCCACCGGGGCGGCCGCACCGCCCGGGCCGGCGAGTCCGGCACCGTCGTCACCCTCGTCCTGCCCAGCCAGCGCCGCCAGATGGCCCGGCTGGCGGCCACCGCCGGGATCGCCCCCACGGCCACCCGCGTCCACTCCGACGACGACGAACTCGCCCGCCTCACCGGCGCCCGCGTTCCGACCGGCATCCCCGTGACGATCCCCGACCCGGTCGTCGAGCGTCCCCGCCGCTCCGCCCGGGGTGCCGTCGGTGGCGGGCGCCGCCGCCCTGCCGGCGCTGCCGCCGCCCGTCATCCGCGTTCCGTGAGGTCCGCCGCGCGGTCCTGACCCGGTTCGTGCCGGTCCCGGTACGACGGCCCCGTGCTCCTCGCCCCGACGGGCGGTGGAGCACGGGGCCGCTCGCGTTCAGGCCCGGGGCGGGCCGCCTTCCTCGGCGAGGAGGAAGTCGAGGGCCGGCCGGGTCCGGTCCCTGAGCAGGTGGCCGACCTCGGGGAGGAAGGTGACCGACACCCGGGGGGCGGCCCGCTGGAGCCGGCGGCGGGTGCCGTGGGAGTCGATGAGCCGGTCGCGGCCACCGATGGTGACCTGCACCGGCATCTCCAGGCCCGCGAGGTCGTCGTCGGTGACGACCGGCAGCTTCTCCCGCCGCGGCCGGAAGTGCTGGTGGATGAGCAGCACGTACTCGCCGAAGGCGCGTTCCTCTGCCGTGGGCGGGACGGTGGTGGGGGCGGGGCCCAGGGCCAGCCTCAGCATCGTGCGCCGCCCCCAGTCCCCGAACGGCAGCACGAACAGTGCGGCGACCAGGACCCCCCGTTTCTGGCGGCCGATCCCGCAGGGGCAGCGCAGCGCCAGCCGGTCCACCCGCTGCGGGCGGCGGATGGCGTAGTCGAGGGCCAGCAGCCCGCCCAGCGACGTCCCCACGAAGGCGGCGCGTTCGACGCGCAGCGCGTCCAGCACGTCGTCCAGCCACAGCGCGTGCGCGTCGGAGTGCAGTTCGGGGCGCACGGGGGCGCTCAGGCCGGGCTCGCCGATCACGTCGACGGCGTAGACGCGGAAGTGGCGGGCCCACAGGGCCACGTCGTCCGCCCACATCGCCGCGTTCGCCCCGGACCCGTGCAGCAGGACCAGGGGCGCCGCGTCCTCGGAGCCGCAGGCCAGGACGAAGGTCGAACCCTGGCGGGTGGGGACGTGCAGCCGTTCGGCGGGCACGGGCCAGCGGTCCAGGAGGGCGGTGTACTCCTGGGCGAGGACGCGGGCGCCCGCGTCGGAGGTGTAGATGGTCATGCCGTACTCCAGCTCGCTCGATAGGTTGGTATCTATCCTTAAGCTACCGTGAGGAGTGAAGTAAAGGTGATTTTAGGGAGTGATGGGGAGTGGATCACCTTGGGTGGAAACGACTCCGGCCCGGCCGCCGTGGGGGCGACCGGGCCGGGAGGCGGGAAGGCTCAGGAGCGTTTGGGCGGCAGCACGGCCAGGGCGAGGAGGAGCACCAGGACGCCGCCGCAGGCGTTCCAGAAGCCGTTCTCCAGATCGCCGATCCCGAGCGAGAGCGGCTTCACCTCCCGTCCCTTCTGGTACACCCAGAGCACGCCGGTGACCACCGCGACCACGGCGGCCAGGAGCAGGCCCGGGCGCGAGCGCACCAGCAGCGCCAGCACCGCGATCGCCGCGGCGACGGCCAGGAGCAGGAACATCGACATGCCGGTCGACGTGGTGCGGGTGGGTGACATGCCCCGGAACAGGTCGGCGACCGGTACGGACCTCGGATCGCTCTTGGCGTACCAGGGCTGGAACGAACTGAGCACCAGCCCTGCCGCGCCGGCCAGGGCCAACAAGCTTGCTACGACGGTTCGCATGGGACGGGACCCCCACTTTCCTCTTGGTCGTGTTCCTCATGGCCGGCCGATCGTCATCACGATCGGCGCCCCCGCCTGGAGCATGCCATGGACAACCGGCCGGTCGGTGCCCAACAGTCGGATCAACGCCACAAGTTGGGCGACGGCCGGGTGTGGCGCGCGAGCCCGCGGAGCGCCGGAGCGGCGGAGCGGCGGGGCGGCGGTCGGGAGGCCGTCGGGAGGTCAGAAGATCGAGCAGCCGGAGAGGGTGGTCAGGGCGTCCAGGGCGGTGACCGCGGCCACCGAGTTGCCGGCCTGGTCCAGCCGGGGGCCCCAGGCGCAGACCGCGGCCCGCCCGGGCAGTATGGCGAGGATGCCGCCGCCCACGCCGCTCTTGCCCGGCAGCCCGACCCGGAAGGCGAACTCGCCCGCCGCGTCGTAGGTGCCGCAGGTGAGCAGGACGGCGTTGACGCGCTTGGCCTCGCTGCGCGACATCAGCCGGGTGCCGTCGGTGCGCACCCCGTAGCGGGCCAGGAAGGAGCCGGCCAGGACCAGGTCCCGGCAGCTGGCGGACACCGCGCAGTGCGCGTAGTAGTGGTCGAGGACGGTCTCGACCGGGTTCTCCAGGTTGCCGTGGCTGGCGATGAAGTGGGCCAGGGCGGCGTTGCGGTGGCCGTGCTCGGCCTCGGACGCGGCCACGACCGGATCGGTGTCGAGCAGCGGGTTGCCGGACTCCCGGCGGAGGAACTCGCGGACCGTCCCGGCGGCGTCGCCCGTCATGGTCTGCAGGCGGTCGGTCACCACGAGCGCGCCGGCGTTGATGAACGGGTTGCGCGGGATGCCGTGCTCGCTCTCCAACTGCACCAGCGAGTTGAAGGGATTGCCGGACGGCTCCCGCCCCACCCCGCGCCAGACCGTGTCCCCGCCGTACGCCAGGGCCAGTGCCAGGGTGAACAGCTTCGAGACGCTCTGGACGGAGAACGGCTGCTCCCAGTCCCCGACCCCGTACAGCTCGCCGTCGACGGTGGCCACCGCCATGCCGAAGGCGTCCGGGTCGACCGTGGCGAGGGCCGGGATGTAGTCGGCGACATGCCCTTGGTCGCCGGTCGCCCGCGCGGCCGCCGCCGCGGCATCCAGCAGCAGCCGGTAGTCGAGGTTCTCTCCGGCGGGCATACCGTTCAACGCTGTTCCTCCATGGGCACGATCAGGACCACGACCTGGTCCGATACAGGATTATCCGTGCTCCGGCATGCGCGGATGAGCACCGAGGGCGAGGTCGGCGCCCGCGGGAGGGGCGGCCGGGGAGGCCTCGGGCGTCCGTCGATCCCCGGACCCGCCCAAAACACAACTCGGTCATTCTCTTAACTGGGTTCAGTTATGCTGCTCCGTGCGTACGTGCTGCGGGCGCACGGCCGGGCGGAACCGGTGGCAGGGAAGTGACGGGGAAAGGGGTGCGGCGATGGCGGGAGACCTCCGGCGCGCGGACGGCGAGCGGACGGCGGCCGGCCTCGACGGGGAGCTGGAAGGCGAACGGGCCCATGTCGAGGCCTGCCGGGCGGCACTGGCCCGGCAGGTCGAGGACGCGGACCACCAGGTCGTCGCCGCGGAGGACGTCTCCGGCGACGGTGCCGGCGCGGAGGCCCTCGGCCGCTACCTGCGGACCCGGGCCCGGCGGATGCGGGAACTGCCGCAGAGCCCGGCATTCTTCGGCCGGCTCGACTTCGACGACGCCCCGGAGACCGGCGACCACCGGCGCCAGCGCTACCACGTGGGCCGCCGCCGGATCTCGGCCGACCCGGCCGCGCCGCCGCTGGTGATCGACTGGCGGGCCCCCGTCTCCCGGGCGTTCTACCAGGCGAGCGCCGACCGGCCGCTCGGCCTCGCGAGGCGACGGCGCTTCGGCTGGGCGCCGTCGAGCCCCGGCGCGCCCGAGGACCTCACCGGCCTGGAGGACGAGTACCTGAGCCGCGCCGAGGCGCGGGGTGGGCGGCGAGGCGCCGGCGGCATCCTCACCGCCGAGATCGAACGCCCACGGACCGGGCCGATGCGTGACATCGTCGCCACCATCCAGCCCGAGCAGGACACGCTGGTGCGCGGCGGGCTGACCGAGTCGGTGTGCGTCCAGGGCGCGCCGGGCAGCGGCAAGACCGCCGTCGGCCTGCACCGCGCCGCCTACCTGCTCTACACCTTCCCCCAGCGGATCCAGCGCGGTGGCCTGCTGGTCGTCGGCCCGAACCCGACCTTCCTGCGCTACATCGCCGAAGTCCTGCCCGCGCTCGGCGAGATCGACATCGCCCAGTGCACCGTCGAGGACCTGGTGGCCACGCACCCCGTCCAGGCGGACGACGACGAGCGGGCCGCCGTGGTCAAGCAGGACGCCCGGATGGCGGCCGTGCTGCGCCGGGCGCTGTACGGGCGGGTCGGCGCGACCGGCTCCGAGGCGTTGGTCGTCCCGGACGGCTCCTACCGCTGGCGCGTCCCGGCGGACGAACTGGACCGGATGGTCGCCGAACTGCGCGAGCAGGACGCGCCGTACGCGATCGGCCGGGAAAACCTCCGCACCCGGGTGGTGGCCGCACTCCAGGACCGGGCCGAGCGGCGGTCCGGGATCAAGGGTGGAGCCTGGCGGACGAGGATCGGCCGCTGCCGGCCGGTGGCGGCCTTCCTCGACGCGGCGTGGCCCGCGCTGCGCCCGGAGGCGGTGCTGGCGGCCCTGCTCGGTGACCCCGCCGTCCTGGCCGAGGCCGCGGACGGCCTGCTCGCCCCGGCCGAGCAGGCGGCGATCCGCTGGCACCGGCCGCCGCGCTCGCCGAAGAGCGCACGCTGGTCCGGGCACGACCTGCTGCTGCTCGACGAGGTGGCCGGGCTGATCGAGCGGCCGGCCGGCTTCGGCCACGTGGTGGTCGACGAGGCGCAGGACCTCTCGCCGATGCAGTGCCGGGCGATCGCCCGCCGCAGTGCCTTCGGTTCGCTCACCGTCCTCGGCGACCTCGCGCAGGCGACCGCGCCGTGGTCGGCGCGCAGCTGGCCCGAGCAACTGGCCCACCTGGGCAAGCCGCAGGCGGCCGTGGTCCCGCTGACCACCGGTTTCCGGGTGCCGGCGGCCGTGCTGGCCCTGGCCAACCAACTGCTCGCCGCGCTGGACGTGGGAGTCCCGCCGGCCCGCTCGCTGCGCCAGGACGGCGAACTGACGGTACGTCAAGTCGGTGACCCGGGGCGGTCGGTGGTGGAGGCGGTGCGCGGCGCGCTGGAGCGGGAGGGGTCGATCGCGGTCATCGCCGCGGACGCGGAGGCCCCGGGGGCCGCCTCGGCACTGCGGGAGGCCGGGGTGGCGGCCGCGTCGGCGGCGGAGGTCGGCACCCCGGCGCGGGTCACGGTGCTACCGGCCTCGCTGGTCAAGGGACTTGAGTACGACCATGTGATCGTGCTGGAGCCCGCCGCCATCGTCGAGGCCGAACCGCGCGGCCTGCACCGCCTCTATGTGGTCGTGACCCGGGCGGTGTCCCGGCTGGACGTACTGCATGCCCGTCCGCTGCCGGCCGCCTGGTCCTGACGCCAGCCGGGCGGCCGGCCGCGGACGGGAGGGGTGGGCCGTCAGGGAGCGGAGGTGGGGGCCTGGACGGGCGGGCCGGTGAGCAGGGTGCCGGTGTCGGAGTAGGGCCAGCCGTTCGGGACGCAGCCGTGCAGGCCCTTGATCTGCTGCATCATCACCGGTGCCGGCGCGCCCGCGCCCGGGCAGTCGACGTGGCCGTTGCCGAGGATGTGGCCGACCTCGTGGTTGACGGCGAGCGCGTGGTAGAGCTCGGGCTTGCCGACGTAGAACTCCGACAGCTCCGTCCAGCGCTTGAGGTTGATGACGACCTGGTGGCCCACGCCGCAGTTCACCGTGCCGCCGGTGTCCAGGCCGTACTGGCCGCAGATCCGGTCGGTGGTCTCCGGGGTGGCCAGGTAGACGGTGAAGTCCACCGGGTCGGCGGGCATGCGCTGGAAGGAGGCGGTGCCACCGGCGGCCCAGCCGTACTGGACGTTCCCGAGGACCGCGTCGACCTCGGTGGCGAACTGCCCGGGGCTCTCGGCGATCCCGTTCTCCGCCCGCACCTTGTAGCGGTACAGGTGCTCGCCGGTGCCGAAGCGGGGTGAGTCGCCGGCGGCCGTGGTGAACTGCATCGGCTTCTGCCCCTCGCCCGGGGCCCACGGGTGCCACCACAGCAGGCCGGCGGTCACGGCGCCGGCCACCACCAGGGCGAGCGCGCCGTGCCAGAGCCGCAGGCGCCGGAATCCGGTGAACCTCTTCATCGGCTGCCCCCGGCTGCGAGGCGCGCCCTCGCTCCGGTGGTCGGGTCGGGTCCGGTGGACCCGCCGGGTATGGAGGTGTGGGGCGTCGGGGTGGGCATGGCGGTGAAGGGCTCCTGGGCGGGTCCGGTCGGGATCAGACGAGTCTAGGCGGAGTTCGGACGGGTTCAGGCAGGTTCGGACGGGGTTCGGTCGCGGAAAGGAAGGGCGTTATGGGGAGGAACGGGCGAAAGCGGACCACCGGTTCAGCCGGTCGGTGACGACCCGTCGGTCGCGCGGACCGATCGGTTCCCGGAACCACTCGAAGGTGCCACCCGTGCGGCGTGTCCCTCGGCGTCGGCGGCGCTTTCCGCTGTCGTGGTGCACGTTGATCACCGGCCGCGTCCGAGCGGGCCCGGCCGGGCTTCCCCACCCCACCCCACCTCACCGGAGGCACCACCATGTCCATCACCACCGTCCTCACCGTCGACGGCATGAGCTGCGGCCACTGCGAGAGGACGGTCAGCGCCGGGCTGGCCGCCCTCCCCGGCGTCACCGGGGTCAGCGCCGACGCGCCGACCGGCCGCGTCACCGTGGCGTCCGCGCAACCGCTCGACGACGCCGTGCTCCGTGGCGCGGTCGCCGGGGCCGGGTTCACCTTCGTCGGCCGGGGCTGACCCGCCCCCGGCAACCGGCCGAGGGGGAGGGGCGGCCCGGGGGGGGGGGGGGGGGGGGGGGGGGGGGGGGGGGGGGGGGGGGGGGGGGGGGGGGGGGGGGGGGGGGGGGGGTGGGGGGGGT
>NZ_JBWKER010000039.1:74758-78336 GCF_056435345.1 Kitasatospora sp. NPDC043950 | reverse complement strand
CTGCTGGGTGGCGCGTTGCTGTGGTTCTGTACCTTGTTGGGCTGGCGCCCCCCCCCCTCCCGCGCTGGGCGGGGGGGGGGCCCCCCCCCCCCGCCCCCCCCCCCCCCCCCCCCCCCAGGCCCCGGGCGCCCGGGCCGTCCACCGGCGTCAGCCCATGCTCTTCGCGCCGTCCAGGGCCTCGCGGATGATGTCGGCGTGGCCCGCGTGCTGGGCGCTCTCGGCGACGATGTGCATCAGCACCCGGCGGGCCGACCACTCGGTGTCGGCCTCGAACCAGGGGGCCTTCGGCAGCGGCTGGGTGGCGCCCAGATCGGGGAGGGTGGCGACCAGGTCGTCGGTGCGGCGGGCCACCTCGGCGTACTCGGCCAGGACGCCGGCCAGCGTCTCGCCGGGCAGCAGGCGGAACTCGTCCGCACGGCGGGCGAAGTCGGCCTCGGTGAAGCTGCTGAAATCGGGCATGGCGGACGGGCCTTCCACGATGAAGGCCACCCAGAACCGCTCGACCGCGCTCACGTGCTTGATCAGGCCGCCCAGGCACAGTGCGCTGGCGGTGGTCCGCAGGCCGGCCTGCTCGTCGGTGAGGTCGCGGGTGGTGAAGCGCAGGAAGTGCCGCTGCTTGGCCAGGGCCGCCAGCAGGTCGGCGCGCTCGCCGGTGGTGGTGCTGTTGTTCGGGGTCGCGGTGCTGGTCATGGTGGTGGCCTTCCGTTCGGTTCCTGCTCCTTCGGACAAGGTCCACGCTAAACGCGATAGCGGCCACTTTCTGGCCTGAATTCCGGGATGATCGGAGTCATGGCGAACACCAGCACCCGGACGCTGAGACTGCTCTCCCTGCTCCAGACCCACCGGTACTGGCCCGGCGAGGAACTGGCCGACCGGCTCGGGGTCTCGATCCGCACCCTGCGCCGCGACATCGACCGCCTGCGCGAACTCGGCTACCCCGTGGAGGCGCAGCGCGGCGTCGACGGCGGCTACCAGCTCGCCGCGGGCGCCGCCCTGCCCCCGCTGGTGATCGACGACGAGGAGGCGGTCGCCCTGGCCGTGGGCCTCCAGGCCGCGGCGGAGAGCCCGGTGGAGGGCATCGCCGAGGCCTCGGTGCGGGTGCTGGCCAAGGTGGTGCAGGTGATGCCCGCCCGGCTGCGGCACCGGGTCGAGGCGCTGCGCGCGGTGACCGTCCCCGTCGGCGGGGGCGCCACGGCCGGGCCGGGCGTCGATCCGGACCGGCTCACCGTGGTCGCGCTGGCCTGCCGGGACACCGAACGGCTGCGCTTCTCCTACACCGCCGCCGACGGCCGGCACGCCGAACGGCAGGTCGAACCGCACCGGCTGGTGTGCCTGCACCGCCGCTGGTACCTGGTCGCCTACGACCTCGACCGGCAGGACTGGCGCACCTTCCGGCTCGACCGGCTGAGCGCGCCGCAGGGCGGCGGCGTCCGGTTCGGGCCCCGTTCGCTGCCCGCCGCCGACGCCGCCGAGTTCGTCCGGGCCGGTCTCAACGGCGTACCGCGCCCGTACCGGGTGGCGGCGCTGGTGGACGCCCCGGCCGCGACCGTCCGCGCACGGGTCGGCCGGTGGGGCACCGTCGAGGAGGTCGACGCCGGGCGCTGCCACCTGGAGATGACCGCCGACTCCCTGGACTGGCCGGCCATGGCGCTCGGCTCGCTGGGCGCGGACTTCCGCGTCCTCGGCCCGCCCGAACTGCTCGACCTCGTCGAGGAGTGGGGCGCGCGGTTCACCCGGGCCGCGCGGGGCGGTGTGGGGGAGTAGGGCACCGGGGCAGGACGTCGGGCGGGCTCGTGCGGGCGGTGGCTGTGCGTGCGGTCGGGTGCTGCGCCCTGGAGCTGATCCTGACCGGGGACCCGGTCCCGGCCGCCCGTGCCGCCGAGATCGGACTGGTCAACGCCGTCGTCCCGGCCGGCGAACTGCTCGACGCGGCACGGGGCCTGGTCGACCGGATCATCCGACACGCGCCGACCGCGGTGTCCGCCTGCCTGCGGGCCGTCACCCGTGGCATCAACCTGCCGATCGA
Source organism: Kitasatospora sp. NPDC043950 (assembly GCF_056435345.1). NCBI lineage: Bacteria > Bacillati > Actinomycetota > Actinomycetes > Kitasatosporales > Streptomycetaceae > Kitasatospora > Kitasatospora sp. NPDC043950. Next base: position 76,310 of record NZ_JBWKER010000039.1, on the reverse strand, counting down.
CGAGGGCCTCGCCGTCGAGGCGGCCTGCTTCGCGGCCACCGTGCCGACGGACGGGGTGCGGGAGGGGCTCCGGCGCTTCCTCGACCGCCCGGCGGCCGGCTGAGCCCGGTTCGTGCCCCTGGTCCCGGTGGTTCCGGGCTGGGCTCGGCGTTCTTCGGCCAGGACGACGACAACGCGGACGGCCGGGCCATCCGATCGGATGACCCGGCCGTCGCGGCGGTTTCTAGGGCTCGGTGCTTGCCGGGGGCGGGTGCGCTCACCAGGAGACCGGGTAGCGGACGGGATGCCCGCCGATCCGGCCGGGGATCGGCGGCTATAGGTGGGATGTTTCGTCTGTTGGGCAACCGTTGGACACTCCGCGGACGGACGGACGGACGGACGGACGGGCGGACGGATGGACGGATGGACGGATGGACGGGCGGATGGCTGGGGTGGGGCGGTCAGAGCACCGGGGGCTGTATGAGCGTCGCCGGGAGGTAGCCGGAGGAGAGGCGGAGCTGCCAGCCGTGCGCCTGGACGGCGAGTGCGGCCAGGGCGATCGGGAGGACCGGGAGCAGGCTGCGCGGGGCCGCGTCCGGAGCGCTGCTCTCGCGGTGCTGGCCGAGGCGGGCGGCGAGGGCCCGCTCGAAGGTGCTCCGGTCGTCGTCGAGCAGGATGCGCAGCAGCTGCTGGTCCGGCGTGAGCGGACCGGCGGCGTCCAGCGCCCGGGCGGCCGTGGCGCGCTCCTCGGCGTCCGGCTTGCGCAGGGGCACGGGGCCGGGGGCGACCCAGGGTGAGACGGCGGTCGGCACGACGTGGAGGTAGGAGCAGAGCGCGTCCAGCTCGGCGAGGCTCGCCGGATCGGAGGTCGAGTCCAGGTCCGAGTGGGGCAGGCCCTTGCGGACCGAGGGCCCGTAGTCGTCCTTCAGCAGCGGGCCGAGCATGCGGTGGCGCTCCTGGATCAGGCCGCTGATCACGCACATCGCGAAGGCGTCGACCCAGGTGGCGGCCGTGGGGGCGAAGTCGATGGTGTCGCCGAAGCTGGTCTCTTCGCTGGTCAGCGTCTCGCCGATGAACGGGAAGGGGACCTCGAAGTCGCCGCGGGGGAAGCAGCCGAGGGACAGCACACCGAGGGAGCACTCGGCCGCGGTCTCCAGGATGACTCGGGCGGGGTAGCCGCTGAGCGGCCGGCCCTCCAGGGTGAGCGCGCCGATGTGGTCGAGGAGCTCCTCGCCCATCGTCCGGATCTCCTGGATGGCCAGGCGGCCGTAGTGGATCCGGTACCAGCTGGTGAGGGCCCGGTCCTCGATGCCCTTCAGGGCCTGGGTGATCCGCTGGGGTGCGACCTGGTGGCGCGTGACCTCGACGTCCACGATCCGATGCCGCCTTTCCTTGATCGTCTGTTGACGGAACGGCACGCTAGCACCGGCCACCGACAGTCGATCACCCGTACGGACGAGGGGGGGGGGGGGGGGGGGGGGGAGGGTGGGTGGGGGTGGGGGGGGGGGGGGGGGCGGTCAGCAGCAGTGGGCAGGGGCTCCTCCCCCATGATAGCGGGGGAGGGGATGGGTGG
>NZ_JBWKER010000039.1:25159-74748 GCF_056435345.1 Kitasatospora sp. NPDC043950 | reverse complement strand
TTTTTTTTCCCCTTCCTCCCCCCCAAACCCCCCCCCCCCCCCCCCCCCCCCCCCCCCCCCCCCCCCCCCCCCCCACCGCCCCCCCCCCCCCCCCCCCCCCCCCCCCCCCGGGCAGGTCAGAACGCCGAGTTGGCGCACCAGTGCGCGAGCAGTTCCTCGTCCCCGCGCACGTCGAGGCGGGCGGAGGCCAGGTCGAGGCGGCCGTACAGGAGCAGCAGCAGATCGGCGGCGCTCGCGCGGACGGTCACGTCGGCCTCCGGGCCCGGGCCGTCCGCGTCGAGCCCGAAGCGGTCGAGCCCGAAGCCGTCGGGCCGCAGGCGGATCAGCCAGTCACCGTCCGCGGAGGTGGCGCTGCCGTCGGTGCGGGTGAAGCGGATGGTGCGGTCCGCGCCGCGCAGCTCGGCGATCCCCGGGGCGAAGAAAGCGGCGAAGGGCAGGTTGGTGAGGAATTCGGACACCCCGTCGGCGGCCAGCTCCGGGTCGAGTACCGGGGTGCGCCCGAGGGCGAGTTCCGCGTCGGCGCGGTGCACCAGGGTCTCGAACAGCATCCGCCGTACCCAGAAGCGGGCGTGCTGGTCGGCGCCCCAGGCCCACATCGGGGCGTCGAGGTCGGTTTCCGCGAACGTGGCGCCGGCCTCGGCCGCGGCCTCCGCCAGCCAGGCGGGGTAGCCGTCCGGCCCGGTGGGCAGCCGCAGGTCGACCTCGCGGCTGCGGGGCGGCTGCTGGATCCGCTGTCGGAGCAGGACGGTGAACCAGCGCTGCACGCTGCCGGTGTGGCGGGTGAGGTCGGTCAGTGTCCAGCCGGGGCAGGTGGGCACCGGGGTGGCCGGGTCGGCGTCCTGGAGGGCGGCGACGAGCCGGGCGGTCTCCGCGGCGACGGCGGCGCCGTGGTCGATGGTGGTCATGAGGATGCTCGCTCGGTGTCGGGGTGGCGGGGAGGGGAGAAACGATCGGACGAGGGGGAGCGGTCAGGCGAGGGGCTTGTCGACGACGGCCTTGGCGTGGCTGAAGGTGTCGAGGGAGTACTCGCCGTGGTAGCGGCCCATGCCGCTCTCGCCGACGCCGCCGAACGGCAGCTCGGGCATGGCGAGGTGGGAGACCGGCAGTCCGAAGGAGAGCGCGCCGGAGGAGGTCTCCTCGGTCAGCCGCTGCTTGGTGTGCGCGGACTCGGTGAAGGCGTAGAGGGCGAGCGGCTTGTCGCGCTCGTTGATGAAGGCGATCGCCGCGTCGAGGTCGGGCACGGAGACGACGGGGAGGATCGGGCCGAAGATCTCCGCCCGCATCACGGGGGCCTCGGGGGAGACGTCGGCGAGGACGGTCGGGGCGAGGTAGCGGTCGGCGCGGTCGTGGGTGCCGCCGGTGACGGTCCGACCGTCGCCGAGCAGCGCGGTGAGCCGGTCGAAGTGGCGCTCGTTGACGATCCGGCCGTACTCGCCGCCGGTCGCCGGGTCGTCGCCGTACAGCTCCCGGACGGCGTCGGCGAGGTGTGCCTCCAGCGCGGGCGCGCTCTCGCCGATGGCGAGGACGTAGTCGGGGGCGACGCAGGTCTGGCCGGCGTTGAGGAACTTGCCCCGGGCGATCCGCCGGGCGGTGACCGCGAGGTCGACGCCGGGTTCGACCACCACCGGGCTCTTGCCGCCGAGTTCCAGGGTGACCGGGGTGAGGTGCCGGGCGGCGGCTGCCATGACGATCCGGCCGACGGCGCCGTTGCCGGTGTAGAAGATGTGGTCGAAGCGCTGCTCCAGCAGCGCGGTGGTCTCCGGGACGGCGCCTTCGACGACCGCGACGGCCGCCGGGTCGAGGTAGCGCGGGAGCAGTCGGGCGAGCGCGGCGGAGGTCGCGGGGGCGAGCTCGCTGGGCTTGAGGACGGCCGCGTTCCCGGCGGCCAGTGCGCCGACCAGCGGGGACAGGGCGAGCTGGAGCGGGTAGTTCCAGGGTGCGATGATCAGGACCACGCCGAGCGGGTCGCGCACCACGCGGGCCGCGGCGGGCTGGAAGAACTCGGGCACGGCGGCGGGCTTCGGCTGCAGCCACTGCTCCAGGTGGGTGACGGTGTGGTCGAGCTCGTTGAGCGTGAAGCCGATCTCGGTGCGGTAGGCCTCGGCGGTGCTCTTGCCGAGGTCCTCGTGCAGGGCCTGGAGGAACGCCGCGGACTGCTCGGTGAGCAGCGAGCGCAGTGCTGCCAGCTGGGCCTGGCGCCAGGCGAGCGGCTTGGTCCGGCCGGTGTCGAAGGCGGCGCGCAGGCGGGTGACCGTGGCGGCGGCGGTCTCCGGGGTGGCTTCGGAAGCGGCTTCCGGGGTGGCGGCGGGGGTGTGGTTCATGAGGGTCTCGCGGTCCTTCCAGCTGCCTTGAGGTCGTCGATGGTTTATGACCTCAAGCATTCTTGGACGGTAAACCTCAATGGTTGAGGGTGTCAAGCAATGTGCCTATGCTCGAACCGTGCACCAGAACCCCCACCCGGACCCACCGGCCACGCCGGGCGAGCTGATGGATCAGCTCGCCCGGGTGGCCGCGGCCTACTACCGCCACTTCGCCTCCGCCGCGGCCGGGCACGGGCTGACCCTGATGCAGGGCAAGACCCTCAGCCTGCTCACCCGGCCGCGCTCCATGCGCGCCCTCGCCGGTCTGCTGTCCTGTGACGCCTCCAACGTCACCGGCATCGTCGACCGGCTGGAGGGCCGCGACCTGGTCCGCCGCGAGCCCGACCCCGCCGACCGCCGGGTCAAGAGCATCGCCCTGACCGACCGGGGCGAGCAGACCGTCCGGCTGATCCGGGCCGACCTGATGTCCGGCCTGACCGCGCTGGAACAGCTCTCCGGCCAGGACCGGGCCGCCCTGGGCGCGCTGCTGGACCGGGCGTTCCCCGAGACGGCGACCCCGCCGGCCTGAGGCCGGGCCGCCGATCCGAGGCGGGGCCGGAGCCCGGTCAGAGCTTCTCGGCCTCGTGGACCTGGTGGAGGTGGACGAGGACGTCGTGGGCCCGTCCGAGGGCGACGGAGGGCAGCGGGTCCTTCGTGAACGTGGACCCGGCCTCGTAGACGGGGCGGGCGGTGTCCAGCCAGTCGCGGACCACGCGCGGGGCGGTGCGCAGGTCGACGTAGTAGTCCTGGCGGCGGACCTGGTCCAGGGTGTACTCGTTCATGCCGGGCGTGGCCGCGGGCACGGTGTTCTTCTCCCAGTCGGTGCCGAGGGCGGCGCCCATGGTGAGGAAGGAGCCCCGGTCGAAGGTGAACCCGATGTTCAGGTACTCCGGGCCGAAGGTGTCGCGCAGGATCGAGCCCTGCGTCTTGGGGTACATCTCGGGATCGCTGGCCAGGTAGCCGACGTGCCCGTTGTGGGCCGAGAGCAGCATCCGGTCGCCGGTGTGGCGCTGCCACCACGCGGTGTTGTCGGCCATGGCCTGGTCGCGGATGACCTCCGCGGCGTTCACCGAGGCCGGGTCGGTGAGTTCGAAGGTGGCGAAGGCGAAGGTCTGGGCGATGATGCGGGCGTGCTGCACGGCCCAGTCGTACTCCTCGCCGCCGTTGCCCCTGGCGGCGGTGACCAGGTCCAGGGCCTGCTGCGCCTTGGCGGCGTTCTCCTTCCGCTCGGCCACCGGCCGCTTCAGGTAGCCGACGGTGTCGTCGAGCGGGCGCAGGCCCGCGTACAGCCCGTCCACGCGCGCCAGGGCCGCGGGGTCGGCCTTGCGCAGGTAGGCGTCGACCCGGGCGAAGACCTCCTCGCCGAGCTTGGGGGCGCCGACGTCGTCGCCCATGAAGTGGACCGGGCGCTCCGGGTGCTGGCGGTTGTACTCGCGCATCCAGCTGATCAGGTCCACGAACTCCTGGCGCTCCCAAGGTGATTGGCCCAGCTCGTCCTTGACGATCTGCCGGGCGTCGCCCTTGCCGTCCTGGAGGAACTTGTCGATCTTCAGGCCCGCCGACCAGCTCATCTCCAGGGCGAAGGTGGTGAAGCCCTTCTCCTGGACCAGGTAGCGGAAGACCCGCTGCTTCATGGTGAAGAACTCGTGCGAGCCGTGCGTGGCCTCGCCGAGGCCCACCACCTTGGCGTCCCCGACCATCGCGCCGAGCGCCCGCAGGTCGCTGGTGCTGCCGCCGGGCTCGGTCGACCGCAGCGGGTGCGCGGACCGCTCCAACGCGCGGACCACCGTGCTCCGTTGGCCGTCCGCCGCAGGGGCGGCGGAGGCCACCGGGGCCAGCAGGGCGGTGCCGGCGGCTGCCACCGTCACCGCGATCAGTCCGCGTCGGCCGACCGTTCGCTTGTTCGCCGTGGTCACGATCTCTCCTCAGTTTCCTTGTCCCGAAAGCTCGGTGAGAAGATCATCGTTCGCGGCGGGGGTGCGGCGCGCTGGGGCCGACCGCCGGGTTCCTCGGGGGGATAACCCCCGACCTGCGTCGATGCGGGCTCCGCCGGGTGGGGCGGACAGGACACTGAGGGGGCCTCTGGCCAGGCTCCTATAAGGTCATGCTCCGCCCGGCCGGGGCCTTGGGAACGGGCCCCGGCAGCCGGACGGAACAACCGGAGGACAGCCCAGCAGGGCGTCAGTCAGTGGCAGAGCCACGACCACCGGAGACCCGGTTACCACTATCAGTGTCAGTGGCGTCCGTTAGGGTGCGGACCGGCGGCCCGGCCACGCGGGCCGGCGCGAGGTGAGGGGGCGTCATGACGGGCGGTACCGAAGGGGCGGGGGGCGAGGAAGGCATCCGGTGGCTCGCGGACGCCGGGTGCTCCGTCGACGGCGTCCTGTTCGCCCGGGGGATACCGCCGCAGGAGCTCGCCCGCCGGATGGGCGCCGATCCGGCCGCCGCGGCCGGGCCGCTCAGCGGCACCGAGGTGTGGGACCTCGACATCGAGGTGTTCCGCCCGAGCGACGACGGCGACGGCGTGATCCGGGTCGGCGAGTCCGGTGACTGGTCCTTCGCGGTCGAGTACGGCGACTCCACCGGCGGCGAACGGCTCACCGAGATAGCGCGCGACGGGGTCGAGGTGGTCCACTTCCGCCCGATGCCGGACCACCCGCCGGCACTGCTCGACTACGCCCGCGACGGCGCGGTGCTGTGCGGGTTCGGCCTCGCCGAGGAGCGCTGGCGCTGGGGCCGGGAGCCCGACCTGCTGGTCCCCGAGCTGGTCGCCGCGGGCGTCCTGGAGCCCGACGGGATCACCCGCGGCCCCGGGGGCGAGCCGCCCGCGGCCGTCCGCCGCCGCACCCTCGGCGTGGTCGGGCGGCGGTTCGGGCTGAGCCTGCCCCGGGCCGTCCTCGGCGAGCTGCGGCTGCCGGCGTACGCGGTGCGGGGCAGGCCGGGGATGGAGCCGCAGGGTAGTTGAGCCCTGCCGTCCCCGGGCCCGCCCCGGGCCGTCCCCGGGCTGCGTGCCGGACGTCCCGGACGCGTGATCAGCCGGAGCGTGGCCCGGTCCGGCCGGCCCGGGCCTCCAGGTAGCGCCGCTCGGCGAGGCTGGCGGTGGCCTTCGCGGCGCGCCGGTAGTGCTCGTGGGCGCCGGCCGGGTCGCCGGCCTTCTCCAGCAGGTGCGCCCGGACGGACAGCAGCCGGTGGTGCCCGGCCATCCGCCCGTCACCGTCCAGGGCGGACAGCAGGGCCAGTCCGGCCGCCGGGCCGTCGGTCTCGGCGAGCGCGATCGCCCGGTTGAGGGTGACCATCGGGTTGGGCGCGATCCGTTCCAGGATCAGGTAGAGGGCGTGCACCTGGGGCCAGTTGGTCTCCTCGGCGGTGGCCGCGTCGGCGTGCGTGGCCGCGATGGCGGCCTGCAACTGGTAGGGCCCCAGGGTCGGCCCGGCCAGCGCCGCCTCGACCAGTGCGACGCCCTCGTCGATCAGCGCCCGGTCCCAGGCCTTGCGGTCCTGCTCGTCCAGCGGCACCAGGTCGCCGGCCGGGGTGGTGCGCGCCTCCCGGCGCGCGTGGGTCAGCAGCATCAGTGCGAGCAGCCCGGTGACCTCGTCGTCCCCGGGCAGCTGCGCGTGCACCGTCCTGGTCAACCGGATCGCCTCGTGCGCGAGGTCGGGGCGGTGCAACTCCGGTCCGGAGGTGGCGGTGTAGCCCTCGTTGAAGATCAGGTAGAGCACGTGCAGCACGACCCGCAGCCGTTCCTCGCGCTCCGCGCCGTCCGGCAGGGCGAACGAGCTGCCGGCGGCCCTGATGCGCTGCTTGGCCCGGCTGATCCTGGCCGCCATGGTGGCCTCCGGCACCAGGAACGCGCGGGCGATCTCGGCGGTGGTCAGACCGCCGACCGCCCGCAGCGTCAGGGCGGTCCGGGAGGCCGCGGTGAGCGTCGGATGGCAGCACAGGAACAGCAGGACGAGCGTGTCGTCGGTGTCCGGCACCTCCGGCGGCACCACCTCGGTGGCCGTCGCCGACTCCCGTTCGCGGCGCGCGCGGTCGCGGCGCAGCTGGTCGATGAGCCGCCGGGCGGCGACGGTCACCAGCCAGCCGTGCGGATTGTCGGGCATGCCCTCGGACGGCCACTGCACGGTGGCGGCGAGGACGGCCTCCTGGACGGCGTCCTCGCACCCTTCGAACCGGCCGTACCGGCGAACCAAGGTGCCGAGGACCTGTGGCGTGAGCGCACGCAGCAGGTCCTCGAAGTCCGGTGCTGTCATGCCTCCAAGTGTCCGTCGGCGAACATCACCTGCCGCACCTCGACCCCCAGGCCCTCGATCGCGGTGTCCGGGATCAGCGCCGCCAGCGCGATCGCCCGCTCCTTGTCCTCGCAGTCGATCAGGTAGAAGCCGCCCAGGTACTCCTTGGCCTCCAGGAACGGGCCGTCGGTCACCACCGGCTGGCCGTTGCGCACGGTCACCACGGCGGCCTGGGCCGGATCGGCCAGTGCCTGGGTGGTGATCAGCTCTCCGGACGCCTTCAGCGCCTCGATGAACTCGCCGTGGCCGTGGCCGATCGCCGCCTTCTCCTCGTCGGTCAGCGCGTCCATCACGGCCGGGTTGATGTGCAGGCTGATCAGGAACTTCATCTCGTGCTCCTCGTGTTCCTCGTGGTTCGCGGGCCCGGCTGGGCTCCTCGACCGGTGGTCGGAGCCGTCGCCGCGGTCTTGACGTCCTCCGCCGGACGTTCGGAGGAATCTTCGCGGCCGGATCGCCACCTCGCACCTCGCACATCTCCGCATGGCCCGCATCGGGAGGGCCGGGGGCCGGGAATCGTCCCGCCGTCACCCGGGAGTGTGATGGTCACGTCACCTCGGGCGCCGCTACTGTGGCCCGGTGGCGGAGCGTCACATGGAGCGGGTGGGCCGTCCCGGCCGGTCCCGTCGGGAAGGGCAGTCATGAAAAGCACTCGTCGTGTGTTCGGAGCGGTGCTCGCCGCCGCCGCCCTGGCCGCCTGCGCCCCGTCGACGTCGCCCGCTGCGGCCTCGATCGCCGCGCCGGCCGCCTCGGGGTCCGAGGGAGCCAGGGGAGCCGCGCCGGCCGCGGTGGCGAGCGGGAAGGCGGCCTGGACCGGCCAGTTCCGCGGTTACGGGACGGACCAGTGGAAGCACGCCTGGGGCGCGGTCGACCAGGGGACGTGGGGCGGTTCGGACCTGAGCGCGGTCGACGACGCGGCCGCTCCCGGGGGCGGCTCGGCGCTCCAGGTCACCTACGGTGCCGGGTCCTCCTCCAACCAGTGCACCGACTGCCCGAACCCGGGCGGCGGCCAGTTCTACACGGATCTGACCACCCTGGGCCTGTCCGCCCTGGCCCAGGGCGAGACGCTGGACCTGAAGTACTCCCTCAAGTTCCCGGCCGGCCGGGACTGGGGCAAGGCGGGGAAACTGCCCGGGCTGTACGGCGGCAAGATCGGCGAGGAGTCGGGCGGCAACCACGGCGCGGGCTGGTCGACGCGCTACATGTGGCGCGGCGCCAAGGGCGTGCCGGACAACGGCGAGGTCTACCTCTACACCCCGACCAACTCCGGCCCGACCGGCTACGGGGTGGACGAGGGGCTCGGTGACTGGCGGTTCCAGGCCGACGGCGCGTGGCACAGCGTCGAGCAGCTGGTCGACCGCGGCACCGGGGACGTCACCGTCTGGTACGACGGCCGCCAGGTCTACGCGGCGCGCGGGGTGGCCTCGGGCATCGGCAGGATCCCCTTCGGCGGCGTGTTCTTCTCCACCTTCTACGGTGGCCACGACACCAGCTGGGGCCCGGCGAGCACCCAGCGCGCCTACTTCGCGGACTTCTCGCTGTCCTCCGGCGTCCAGCACTGACCGTCAGCCGACGGTCACCGTCACGGTGAAGGCCCGCTGCCCGGGCGGGCAGGCCAGCGCCTCGCCGCAGGTGGTGCGGTGGGCGGAGAGACGGGCGGTGCCGGGGGCGGTGGCGAGGAAACCGGCGGTGACCCGGCCGCAGCCGCCGCCCGGCCGGCAGGAGGGGGCGGGGGTGGTCGCGGTGGCGGTCGGACGCAGCGTCCGCGGGCTGTCGCCGGCGGCCGGGGACCAGTAGGTGCTGTGCAGCTCCACCCGGATGACGGTGCCGGGTGCCACCGGCACGGTCGTGCCGTCGGCGTGCTCGTCGAGCACCAGGGTGGGCGGGCCCGGTGTGGCGGGGCCGGTGTTCGACGAGCAGCCGGCCGCCAGGGCGAGCAGGGCGGCCGCCGCGAGCGTTCGCACGGTCACGGCTCTCCTCCTTCGCGGGGTGCGAGGCGCGGGGCGCAGTGCCACCGGGCGCAGTGTCACCGGGGCGGGCCGTGGTGGCCCGCCCCGGCGGCGTCAGGGGCGTGGACGGGCGGTGGTCAGGAGACGGTCACGTCGTCGTAGTAGGTGTAGGTCGGGTCGCCCGGGTAGTTGTCGTCCACGTTGGTGAGGGTGAGCGTGTAGCTGTGGCCCGGGGTGACGGTGCCGGAGGCGGACTTCCAGCCGAGGCCGCTGGTGCAGGTCTTGGCGAGCACCGTGGTCGTGGTGTTGGTGGTGTTGTCCTTGAGGGTGGCGGTCGCCCAGTCGTAGGTGACGGTGTCCGGGCAGGTGACGTCGTACCAGAAGGCGACCTTGCTGCTGCCGGCCGGGGCGGTGAAGGTCTGGCCGGCCGTGGACGTGGTGGTGGGGCCGGTGGAGCCGAGCATCGCGCCGTAGCCGCCGGTGTGCTTGGCGGCGCTGGCGGCGGCGGCGCTGCCGGTGGAGGTCCAGCCGCTCAGGGTGCCGGTCTCGAAGCCGCCGTTGGTGAGGCCGCCGCCGCCCGCGGAGGTGACGGTCCAGCCGAAGGCGGCGGAGCCGGAGGCGCCGGTGGCGTCCTTGGCGGTGACCGTGACGCTCGCCGTGCCGGCGGTGGTCGGGGTGCCGCTGATCAGGCCGGAGGCGGAGATGGACAGGCCGGCCGGCAGGCCGCTCGCCGTGTAGGTGAGGGTCTGGCCGGAGGCGCTGTCGGTCGCCGCGATCTGGAGGCTGACGGCCTTGCCGGTGGTGCCGGCCTGGGCGCCAGGGTTGGTGACGGTGACGGTGTTGCCGGTCGTGCCGCCGACGATCGGGTGGGACATCTCGCAGCCGCCCGCACCGCTGTTGAAGTCGTTCGCCCAGGTCGACTGCATGGCGAAGCTGCCGGTGGTGAAACCGACGTTCGCCGACGCGCCCTGGCCGCTGCTGACCCAGGCGCACTTGTCGCCGTTCTCGGCGCCGCTGCTGTCGGTCCAGCCGCCGGCCGGGTTCTGGTCGGTGATGGTCTCGGCGTACTCGTGGCCCTCGACAATGGTGACGCCGTCCAGGGTGCCGGCCGTCCCCGCGTTGACGAAGCCCTGGCCGCAGCCGGAGCCCGCGTCGGTCACGTACGGCAGGTTGGTGAAGGCCAGTTCGCCGTACGGGGAGGAGACGGCGCCGCCGGTGAGCGTGGTGTCGCCGGTGTAGTCGTGCCAGGCGCAGAAGTTGCCGGACGCGGTGTTGAAGCCGTCGGGGGTGGTGCCGGTGGGGGAGACGACGACGTACTGGTCGTTCCGGTTGGCCGCGGCGGTGGTGTTGCCGAAGTGGCCGGACGCCTTGACCGCCTCGGCGCCGATCTGGTTGCCGGTCGCGGCGGCGGGCGCCGCGGCGGAGGTGTCCACCCAGACGCCGGCGAGCGCGCCGCCGGTGGGGTAGGCGACGTGCGCGGAGCTGCCCGGGCAGGTCTGGGAGCCGGTGGTGACGCCCTCGCAGTACTGCGTCATGACGCCGGACCAGAGTTCGCTGCCTGCGCCGATGCCCTTGAACAGCTGCTGGAGGCGCGGGGCCATGCCCTTGGCGTCGCCGCTGAGCGTGGTGTTGCCGTTGGCGTCGGTGCCGGAGCTGCCCCACTGGGAGCCCCAGAACACCAGGTAGACGTGCTCCGGTCCGGTGGTCACGCCGATGCTCGGACTGCCCGCCCCGCCACCGTAGTTGAGGTTGTTGGCGGAGGTGGCGTTCGGTGCGGCCTGCTGGCCGCGGAGCGGGACGGCGCCGTGCCGGTACGGGTGGTTCGCCGACGCCGTGGGGTGCGCGGCGTCGTCTGGCTGCGCCTGGGCGGGTGCCGCGGTGAAGCCGGCCGCCGCGAGGGCGAGCGCGGCGACGCCGGTGAGCGCCGCCCGTCCGGCGTGACGGAACGTGGGGGTTCGGCCCATGTGAGGGTTGCCTCTCTCATGCCGACCGCCCGGGCACCGGTGGGTGACGGGTGGTCGCGAAGGACAGGGAGAGGCCGGAGGCGGTGGAAATGCCTGGATGACCCGCCGCACAACGGATCACCGGGCGGAAACAGGCCCGCCTCGGCCGCCGAGAAGCAAAGCAGCCGCCGGAGAACTGGGTCAACGAGCCTGACGGTAAAGTGAGTTGCCTTGATTCCCGCGTAATGGAAAAGCCCCCAGATGGAGGGGGCGGCGGTTCGGATTCTCCGAGCCCGCACACTGTATGCGGGTTTCCGTTAACCGTATGAACGGCCTTGGCCAAAAACGGATTTGATGGTGAGAAACAGGTAAGACGTTAGTCGCCGGGCAGGCACGCGCGCAAGCGCGAGCCTCCGACGTGTGGAGACCGCCTCCCTTGTATGTGGGGGGCGGTCTCCAACATCACCAGGGGGGGCTGGCGAAACGTCGGTGTTGATTGATGAAGCCGGTTCAGGCCATGAGCGCGGCGTTGCGCAGCCGGGCGGCGGACCGGGCCAGGAAGAACGCCGCGAGCAGGGCGGGGCAGAAGCCCACCGCGCAGGCGGCGAGGACGGCTGCCACGGTCAGGCCGACCGGGGACACGACGGCGGCGGCGATGCCGGCCAGCGGAGTGACCAGGACGGGGGAGAGCAGCAGCAGGGCCGCCAGCCGCTTCTCCCGGCGGCTCCACTGCGTGGACCGCCAGACCCTGCTCGCGGCGATGACGGCGGCGGCCAGCGCGAGCGGGGGCCCGACGACCGGGACGAACGACAGCGGAACCGGCAGCACCGCGAAGACCAGGGTGCGGACGGTGCGGCCGCGGCTCTCCGGCTCCGGTCGGGCGCCGCCCTCCTCGTCGAGCGCGGCGTCGGCGATCTGCCGGGGGCTGCCCAGCTGCTCCAGGACCCGCCGGACGGCGGCCTCGTCGGCGGGGTCGCACTCGGCGAGCGAGACCTCGACGTGCTCGCGCAGGTCCGCGAGCAGTTCGCGGCGGCGCTCCTCGGGCAGCGGGGCGGTGTACCGGGCGACCGCGTCCAGGTGGGCGCGGACCAGGGGGTGCTCGATGGGGTTGTTCACGGGTTCTCTCCCGGGGCCAGGACGTGGTCGACGGTTTCGCGGAAGGCGGGCCACAGCGTGGTGAACTCCTCCAGTGCGCTGCGGCCGGTGTCGGTGAGGGTGTAGTACCGGCGGGACGGGCCGCTGGCCGAGTCGCGCAGGAAGGTGTCGGCGAGGCCGGCCCGGCGCAGCCGGGACAGCAGGGGGTAGATGGTGCCCTGGCTGGTCGCCAGCATCGGGAACCGGCCGAGCTCCTGCAGCAGCTCCACCCCGTACCGGGGGCCGTCCCGCAGCAGCGCCAGGACGCAGTACTCCAGTACGCCCTTGCGCAGTTGCGTCGCCACCGGTCCGTCGGCCGTACCGGCGTCGCCGTCGTGGTGTGTGATGCCAGGTACCATGCGATGCAAGATAGCATGCGACGCCAGGTAGTGGGCGATCCGGACGCTGCTCGCCGCCGAGGGCCGCGGGAGCGGGGGTCACCTCACCCGGACGGCGGGTGGCAGCCGGACCGGCGCACGCCCCTCCACCGGGCCTTCCGACGGGCGCGACCGCCCCACCGCCCCTAGGGTCTGTGGTGCGTTGACCGTGCCGAGCGCCGGGGCGCACGCCGCCCCGCCGTCCGCCGGGGCGCGCCCGGTAACCCGAGAGGTGGACCGCTCCATGCACACCGTCGTCCGCGGCGCCGGCGCTTTCGGCCTGGCCGCGCTGCTGCTCGCCTCCGCCGCCGGCTGCCAGGGCGACGCCCGCTCCGCCGTCGAGCCCGCGCCGACCTCCCCGGCCTCCCCGGCCGGTTCGCCCGCCGCGTCCGCGACCGGACTCGCGGCCCAGCGGCTCGACTGGCAGGCCTGCCCGGCCCCCAGCCCCGCGCAGGGCAGCGGCACCGCGCCCGCCGGTGACTGGCAGTGCGCCACCCTCAAGGCGCCGCTCGACCACGGCAAGCCGGACGGCCCGACCATCGACCTGGCCATGATCCGGAGCCGGGCGAAGGACGAGAAGCACCGGATCGGCTCGCTGCTGTTCAACTTCGGCGGCCCCGGTGCCTCCGGCGTCGCCACGTTGCCCGCCCTCGCCGCCGACTACGCCTCCCTCAACGCCCGTTACGACCTGGTGAGCTTCGACCCCCGTGGGGTCGGTGCCAGCGCCGGGGTGAGCTGCCTGGACGACAAGGCGATGGACACCACCCTGGAAATCGACAACACCCCCGGGACCCCCGACGCGGTGAAGGCGCTGGACGCCAGCAACGCGCAGTTCACCGCCGCCTGCGAGCACAACTCCGGTCCGGTGCTGCCCTACGTGGACACCGAGAGCGCCGCCCGCGACCTCGACCTGATGCGGCAGGTGCTCGGCGACCAGAAGCTCTTCTACTTCGGCATCAGCTACGGCACCCAGCTCGGCGGCGTCTACGCGCACCTGTTCCCGCAGGAGGTCGGCCGGATCGTCCTGGACTCAGTCGTCGACCCGACGAAGGACCCGCAGCAGGCCGCGCTCGGCCAGGCCCAGGGCTTCCAGCTCGCGTTCGACAACTTCATGAAGGCCTGCGCCGCCGAGGAGGCCGCCGCCTGCCCGACGGGTGCCGGCGGCGTCGAGGGCACGGCGGCGGTCACGGCGCTGCTGCAGAAGCTGGAGCAGTCCCCGCTGCCCACCACCAGCGGGCGGCAGCTCACCGAGACCCTGGCCGTCACCGGGATCGCCGCGGCCCTGTACAGCGAGGAGACCTGGCCCGTCCTGGCCGCCGGGCTCACCGAGGCGATGCAGCAGGGCACCGGCAACACACTGCTCCAGCTCTCCGACGCGATGTTCGGGCGCGACCCGCAGGGGCGCTACACCAACCTGAGCGCTGCCAACCGGGCGATCAACTGCGTGGACGCCCGGCAGCGCTACTCCGACCAGGACGTCGAACAGCAGCTGCCGCAGTTCCGCACCGCCTCCCCGGTGTTCGGTCCCTACTCCGCCTGGGGCCTGACGAGCTGCACCGGCTGGCCGGTGCCGGGCAAGGCCGACCACCCGGACGTCTCCGCCGCCGGCGCGGCCCCGATCCTGGTGGTCGGCACCACCGGCGACCCGGCCACCCCGGTCGAGGGCGCCCACGCGATGGCGCAGCAGCTCGGCCCGGGCGTCGGCGTCAACGTCACCCTCCAGGGCGAGGGCCACGGCGGCTACAACACCGGCGACCCGTGCCTGAAGCAGGCCGTGGACGCCTACCTGCTGGACGGCACCGTGCCGGCCGACGGGAAGACCTGCAGCTGAGAAGTGGCCCACCACGATGGTGATCGATTGGCCCTGGAAAGCGGTCCACTCGGCGCCTAGGCTTTTCACCGTGACCACCAAAGTCGATTTCTACTTCGATCCGATCTGCCCGTTCGCCTGGATCACCTCCCGGTGGATCCTGGAGGTCGAGCGCCACCGCGAGCTCGACCTCACGTTCCGGGTGATGAGCCTGTCCGTCCTCAACGAGGGCCGCACCGACCTGCCCGAGCGCTACCAGCGCCTGATGACCACCGGCTGGGGCCCCGTCCGGGTCTGCATCGCCGCCGCCGAACAGCACGGCGAGCACGTGCTGCGCGACCTGTACACCGAACTCGGCACCCGCCTGCACGACCAGGACCGGCCCGCCGACGACGCCGTCATCCGGGAGGCCCTGGTCGCGGCCGGACTGCCGGAGGAACTCGCCGCCGCGGCCGACAGCACGGCGTACGACCTCGCGCTGCGCAAGAGCCACCACGAGGGCATGGACCCGGTCGGCGAGGAGGTCGGCACGCCGACCATCCACGTCGACGGCGTCGCCTTCTTCGGCCCGGTGCTGAGCGCCATCCCGCGCGGCGAGGACGCCGTCCGGGTCTTCGAAGGGGTGCGGCTGCTGGCCGGCTACCCGAACTTCTTCGAGCTCAAGCGGACCCGGACCGGCTCGCTCGACTTCTCCTGACGGCGCCGCCGGCCCCCGCGCCGGGGCCGACCGGTTCGTCCTGAACCTCCCGTCCGGGCCCTTCTCCCCCCACCATGGAGAGGAGGGCCCGGCGGCGGAGAGGCGGTGAGCGTGGATGATCACCCGAATCCGGCTGCGCGCCGCCCGCCACCCCGCGACCCCGCCGCCCCCGGGCAGGGGCCCCGAGCGGCCCCGCACCCCCGGCGGCCCTCCGCCGCCCAAGCCGCCCGCGCCCGCGATGCGCCGCTGGCTGCTGCCCGTCGCCGTCCTGGTGACCCTGCTGCTGCTCATCCTGTTCTCGCGCTCCGGCTCGACCGGCGCCAGCTACGGCTACACCGACTTCCTCAACCGGGTCGGCGCCGGGCAGGTGAAGACCGTGGACATCACCGACACCGGCGGGGTCACCGGCACCCTCAAGGACGGCACGCACTTCACCAGCCAGATCCCGACCGCCCTGGACACCTCCCAGCTCAGCGGCGAGCTGGCCGGTCAGCACGTCGACGTCACCGCCAGCCGCAGCGGCGGCAGCTCGATCTGGTCCACGCTGCTGCTGTTCCTGCCGCTGCTGCTCTTCGGCGGGCTGTTCCTGTGGTCCGGCCGGATGGCCGCTCGCTCGCTCGGCGGCGGCCTGAGCGCCATCGGGCGCTCCCGCGCCAAGATCATCGAGGCCGAGCGGCCCGCCACCCGCTTCGCCGACGTCGCCGGGTACGAGGGCGTCAAGCAGGAGGTCAGCGAGGTGGTCGACTTCCTGCGCAGCCCCGAACGCTACGCCGCCGCCGGCGCCAAGGGACCGCGCGGGGTGATCATGGTCGGCCCGCCCGGCACCGGAAAGACCCTGCTCGCCCGGGCCGTCGCCGGAGAGGCCGAGGTGCCCTTCCTCTCCGTGACCGGCTCCGGCTTCGTCGAGATGTTCGTCGGCGTCGGCGCCTCCCGCGTCCGCGACCTCTTCGACGAGGCCCGCAAACGCGCGCCGTCCATCATCTTCATCGACGAGATCGACGCCGTCGGCGGGCGCCGCGCGGGCGGCACCCGGCTCGGCGGCAACGACGAGCGCGAACAGACCCTCAACCAGCTGCTCTCCGAGATGGACGGCTTCGACCCGACCACCGGCATCGTCGTCATCGCCGCCACCAACCGCCCGGACGCCCTCGACCCGGCCCTGCTGCGCCCCGGCCGGTTCGACCGCCAGGTCACCGTCCCGCTGCCCAACCAGGCGGAACGGGCCGCGATCCTCGCCGTCCACGTCCGCGGCAAGACCCTCGCCCCCGATGCCGACCTGAACCGCATCGCCCGCGGCACACCCGGCTTCTCCGGCGCCGACCTCGCCAACCTGGTCAACGAGGCCGCCATCAACGCCGTCCGCGCCGACCGCGCCACCCTCACCGCCGACGACCTCGACACCGCCCGCGACCGCGTCCTGCTCGGCCGCCGGGACTCCTCCAACGCGCTGCTGCCCGAGGAGCGCCACGCCGTCGCCGTCCACGAGTCCGGGCACGCCCTGACCGCCGCGCTGTGCGAACACGCCGACCCCGTCGCCAAGGTGACCATCCTCCCGGCCGGCGTCTCCCTCGGCGCGACCGAACAACTCCCCGAAGCGGAACGCCACCTGTACACCGAGGGCTACCTGATCGACCTGATCACCGTCCAGCTCGGCGGGCGGGCAGCCGAGCTGGTGGTCTTCGGCGAGGGCTCCACCGGCGCCGCCAACGACCTCGCCCACGCCACCGGCGTCGCCACCCGGATGGTCCGCGAATTCGGCCTCTCCCCGGAACTCGGCCCGGTCGGCTACTCCAGCGGCTCCCCGAACTACCTCGGCGACGGCCCCGAGGACCTGTTCCGCCGCCCGTACTCCGAGCAGACCCAGCGCGCCGTCGACGAGGCGGTGGCCCGCCTGCTGCGCCGCGCCGAACGCCGCGCCGTCGACCTGCTCCGCGAACACCGCCACCACCTCGACGAACTGGCCGCCCTGCTGGTCGCCCAGGAGACCGTCGACGGCGCCGTCGTCCTCGACATCCTGCGGCACCCCGCGTAGGCGCTCGCCCCGGCCCGCCGCAGCACCGCCACCACCTCGTCGAACGCGTCGAACCCGCTGGTAGCGTCCAGGGCGGGCACCCACCGTGTCACCTTCACCCGGGAGTCGATATGACCGAAACCCTGTCCGCCGACCTCCAGCGGGAGATCGCCCGCACCCTACGGGTGGCCCCCGTCCCGAGCCCCGAGCAGGAGGCCGAGCGCCGGGCCGACTTCCTCGCCGACCAGCTCCGGGCGGCCGGCGCCCGCACGCTGGTGCTCGGCATCAGCGGCGGCGTCGACTCCACCACCGCCGGGCGGCTCTGCCAGCTCGCCGTCGACCGGCTGCGCGCCGCCGGACACCAGGCCGAGTTCTGCGCCATGCGGCTGCCCTACGGCACCCAGGCGGACGAGGCGGACGCCCGCCGCGCACTCGACTTCATCCAGCCGGACCGGACCCTGACCGTCGACATCAGGCCCGCGACCGACGCCGCCCTCGACGCGCTGGCGTCCGCCGGCCTCACCTTCGCCGACCGCTCCCACGAGGACTTCGTCCGCGGCAACGTCAAGGCCCGCCAGCGGATGGTGGCCCAGTACGCCGTCGCGGGCGCCACCGGCGGCCTGGTCGTCGGCACCGACCACGCCGCCGAGGCGGCCGTCGGCTTCTTCACCAAGTACGGTGACGGCGCCGCCGACGTGATGCCCCTGGATGGACTGACGAAGCGTCAGGTCCGCTCCCTGGCCGAGGCCTTGGGGGCTCCGGCGGACCTCGTCCACAAGACTCCCACCGCCGACCTGGAGACCCTCGCCCCCGGCCGCCCAGACGAGGACGCCCTCGGCGTCCCCTACGAGGCCCTGGACGACTTCCTGGAGGAGCGGCCGGTGAGCGAGGAGGTCTTCCGCACCGTCCTCGGCCACTACCGCCGCACCGAGCACAAGCGCCGCCCGCCCGCCACCCCGGCGTAGGGCGTGTCTTCAGGCCGGGTGGGGACACCACCGTCGGCAGCCCCGGTGACGACCCGGGCGGGGGCGTGGTTACGTACGGGGAACAGGCTTCGACATCGAAGGGGGACGGCGTGGACGAGGTGACATCGCGTCCGGTGGCATGGGTGGTCGGCGGTCGGGAGGAAGTCCGGGACGACGGCTGGGGGAGCGTCGGGGCGGTGATCCGGGTGGACGGCGCGCAGTTCGGTGAGGAGGCGCTGTACGGGCTGGCGGACTTCTCGCACCTGGAGATCGTGTACCACTTCGACCGGGTGCCGGCCGACAGGGTGGAGACCGGTGCCCGGCGCCCGCGCGGCAACCCGGACTGGCCGCTGGTCGGCATCTTCGCCCAGCGCGGCAAGAACCGCCCCAACCGGCTCGGCGTCTCGCGCTGCCGACTGGTCCGGGTGCAGGGCCTGGACCTGCACGTGACCGGGCTGGACGCGGTGGCCGGCACGCCGGTGCTCGACATCAAGCCCTACCTGGCCGAGTTCGGCCCGCGCGGAGAGGTCCGTCAGCCCGCCTGGTCGGCCGAGCTGATGCGCGCCTACTACGTCGCCGAGACGGACTGACGCACGGACGGGTCGGCGCCGGTTGGGGTGAGGAGTTCACGCCGGGGAGGTCGCGGACACCCTGGTGGGCCGTGCCGGCACCCCCGCCGACGTCGCCGAGACGGGCCCCAGGGGCGGGCGGTCAGTCCCCGTCGGTGTCGGCGGCCGCGGTGGGGGAGCCGCCGGACTTGATGCCGAGCTTGGCCTCGGCTGTGGTCCAGTCGGTGGCGATGGCCTGCTGGGCGGCGGCGAGGGTGGCCTGGCCCTTGCAGATCGCGGTGTGCAGGTGCGTCTCCACCGAGTCCTTGGGGTTGTTGGGGCCCTTGCCCGGGACATGGCCGGGGGAGGGCGGCTGCACCCACAGGTTGCGCGGGTCGTTGGGGTCGCCGCCGAGTTGCAGGCTGATCAGGTGGTCGTACTCGGCGTCGCCCATCGGGCCGGTGTAGCCGTAGGACTTGGCGTTCTCGGCCTTCTCCTTGCCGGTGATGTTCGCCGGCGGGCGGATCGTCGAGGTGTAGCCGCCCGGCTTGCAGATGGTGTCGTTGATGTTGCCCTGGTTGACCGCCGGGCTGATCGCGCCCGGGGTGCACTTCGGGTCGGGCAGCGGCTGCTTGTCCGCGGTGTAGCGGTACGTGCAGCTGCCCGGCGCGGGCTGCGGCTGGACGTCGTAGGAGCTCTTCGGGCCGGCGCCGGTGACGATCGCCGCCGGGGCGGGCGGCGCTCCGGCGGCTGCGGCGTCGGCTGCGGGCGGGGCGTCGGTGGCGGAAGAGGCCGGGCCGTGTCCGGCCGGCCGGGCAGTGTGGCCGCCGCCGGACGAGCAGCCTGAGGCTGCGGCGAGCAGGGCGGCCACGGCTATGGCCAGGGCGGCGCGGGCGGGAGCCGGCACGGGTTCCTCCAGATCGGGGCGGTGGGGCGCGGGGCGGGCCGACGGACCTGCCGGTTGCCGCGCCAGCGGACACTACCGCCTGGAGGGGCCGAAGGGGTGACGGCACGTCCGGGCGCGGGAGGACCGCTCAGGGCGTGCGGAATCGTTGACCAGTACGGTCCCTGGGCCGTGCGCCTGGGCAGCCGAGACGGCCGGGTTCTCGGCTACGACGCCGTCCAGCGGAAGTTCGCCGGTGCGGTGACCCTGACCGGCTACGAGGTGGCCGAGGTGTACCTGGTCGGGCCCAAGGGCGACGGCTCGTCCCTCCGGGTGGTCGGCTTCTGACCGCGGTGCCGCTGCGGGGCTGAACCCGGCCCCGCAGCGGTGGGCCCCACTGCGTCGACGGGCCCTACTGCGTCGCGATCCAGTCCGTGACCAGCGTGTCCAGCACTCCCAGCGGCAGGCTGCCGTGCCCGATCAGCTGGTGGTGGAACTCCCGGATGTCGAACCGGGCGCCCAGCGACGCCTGCGCGCGCTCGCGGTGCCGGACGATCTCCCGGCGGCCGATCAGGTACGCGGTCGCCTGGCCCGGCCAGGCGAGGTAGCGGTCGATCTCGTTGCGGACGTTGGCCTCGGTGGTGGCCGTGTTGTCCCGCATGAAGGCGATCGCCCGCTCCCGGGACCAGCCGTAGTGGTGCAGCCCGGTGTCCACGACCAGGCGCACGGCCCGCAGCGCGTCGAGCGACAGCATGCCGAAGCGGGAGAGGTCCGAGCTGTACAGCCCCATCTCGTCCGCGAGCCGCTCGGTGTACAGGCCCCAGCCCTCGACGTGGGCGGTCAGCTGGCCGCTCGGCCGGCGCCGGAACTCCGGCAGGTGGTGCAGCGTCTGGGCGACGGCGATCTGCAGGTGGTGCCCGGGCACGCTCTCGTGGAAGGCGATCGCCTCGTACTCGTACCTGAACCTGGTCTGCGGGCGCAGCGTGTTGATCCAGTGGGTGCCGGGCAGGCCGCCCGGGCCCGGCGGCTGGTAGTAGGCCAGTGGCCCGGTCTCCGCCTCGATCGGGTCGATCTCCCGGGTCACGCAGTCGGCGATCGGGTAGGCCCGGAAGTAGTCGGCCGAGGCGCGGCGGGCGCGCTCCAGCGCCTCGTCGACCAGGGTGATGATCTCCTCGGCGCTGTCGAAGCGCAGCGCGCGGTCCTCCCGCAGCGCGGCCAGCACGGCGTCGGGGCCGGTGATGCCGAGCACCTTGCCGCCCAGCTCGGCGAACTCCGCGCGCAGCTGCGCCAGGGTGTCCAGGCCGATCCGGTGGACCTCCTCCGGGGTGAGCCCGGGCCGGGTGTAGCGCGTGACGGCGTCGGCGTAGCCCTCGGTGCCGCCGGGCACGTGACAGACCCCGGCCCGGTCGTCCGGCCGGGCGTCCGCGGCCAGCCGCTGGGCCAGGCCGGCCCGGTAGCGGGCCACGGCCGGGCGCACGCCGTCGCGGACGATCACCTGGCCCCGGTCGAACTCCGGGCGGCCGTGCAGCGCGCGCAGCAGCTGGTCGTCGTCCGGGCCGGTGACCAGGTACGCGTCGAGCTGGTCGAGGGCGGCGTCGACGCCGCTGCGCAGTGGCGTGCGGCCCTCGGCCGCAGCGTCCAGGTGGAGCTGCAGGGCGGCGTCGAAGTAGCCCGGCAGGCCGGCCAGCCGCTCCAGGTACGCGTCGGCGCCCTCCTGGTCGACGGAGGTCATGGCGAGCGAGGTGAAGGCCTCGTTCTGCGGTGCGGTGATGGTCGCCGAGATGCTGAAGTCGCCCAGCCCGTGGGTGATCCGGCCGGTGCCGTTGTCGATCAGCCGCCCGAGCACGCGGTGGGTGACCAGGTCCTCGCCGGCCAGCGCGTCCACCGGGATCGCGGCCAGTCGCGCCCCGAAGCCCGCCAGCGCGTCCCGGTGGCGCAGCGCGGACGCGCGGGACGGGTCGGGCACCTCGTGGGCGTAGCCCTCGACCCCGCTCAGCGTCGCGTCGAACGGGGCGTGGGCGTTCTCGGCGGCGAAGTACTCCTCGGCCAGGGCGGCGAGTGCGGTGGGGGCGGTGAGCGCGGCGGGTCGGTCGTGGTGCGGTTGGTCGGTCATGCGCGCTCCCCGGTCCGGTGTGGTCAGAGTGACGAGGGTTGCCTGGGCGCCCCGGTGGCGCCGATTATTCGGAGTCGGCGGCGGCGCGGTCAATACGCGGCGCGGGGAAAGCGGTTCTCCCCGGCGCCCGGTGGCGCCGCCGCCGACGCCCCGTCAGCGGTAGCCCTCCGGCGCGGCCGGCTTGCCCGCGTCCTGCACCTCGACCAGGTAGCGCCAGCAGTCCGGCCGGCTGCCGTCGCGGTCGGTGAAGCCGTACTCCAGGGCCAGCTGCCCGCTGGACACCGACCCGCCGTTCCAGCGGGAGACCTCGGGGTCGGCGGCGAGGGCGGCGACCGCCCGGCCGACGAAGTACGGGCTCTCGGAGATGCCGAAGTGCGGCTCCCGGGCCACGGCGTCGCGCCAGTTCTCCTCGGTGACGCCGAAGTGGCCCAGCATGATCTCCGAGCGCATCCAGCCGGGCGTGAGCGCCAGGGCGGTGGCGCCGCGCGGACCCAGCTCGTGGCCGAGAGCGAAGGCCATCCGCAGCACGGAGGCCTTGGCGAGGTCGTAGAAGAACGAGTTGCGGTAGGTGTCGCGGTTGTACTCGGCGGTGCCGTCGGTCATCTCGACGACCAGGCCGCCCGGGCGGCGCAGCAGCAGCGGGAGGGCGTGGTGGCTGGTGACGGCGTGCGTCTCCACCGCGAGGCGGAGCAGCCGCAGGCCGTCGTCCAGGTCGTGCTCCCAGACCGGGACGTTCCAGCCGAACAGGTTCTCGCCGCCCCAGATGTCGTTCACCAGGACGTCCAGCCGGCCCTGCTCGGCGTCGATCCGCTGCACCAGGGCGGCCACCTGGGACGGGACCAGGTGGTCGGTCGGCACCGCGATGCCCCGGCCGCCGGCCGCGGTGACCAGGTCCGCGGTGTCCTCGATGGTCTCCGGCCGGTCGTACTCCGAGCGCTTCTCGCGGGTGCTGCGCCCGGTCACGTACACCGTCGCCCCGGCGGCGCCCAGCTCCACCGCGATGCCCCGCCCGGCTCCTCGGGTCGCCCCCGCGACCAGGGCGATCCGACCGTCCAGCACTCCCGCCGCCCCTGTTGCCCCTGCTGTCTGTGCCATCCGCAAGCTCCCTGTCCGCATGTCCGCCGACGACTGTGCCGACGCCCGTGGAACGGACGTCGGCACCAGCCTTGCGCAGGGGTCTGACAATCGGGCCCGGCCGGCGGCCGGAGCGCGCGGGTCAGCCGGCCTTGGCGGCCTTGGTGGCCTTGACGGCAAGCGCCGCGGCGTCCTTCTCCTGCTTCTCCTTGATCCGGGCGGCCTCCTTGCGGACGTCCACCTGGTTGGCGCGCTCGTGCTGCAGCCAGAGCGGGTTCTCGGCCTTGACGGCCTCGATCTGCTCGGTGGTGAGCGCCTCGGTCACGCCGCCGCGGGCCAGGCCGGCGATGGAGACGCCGAGCTTGGCGGCGACCACCGGGCGAGGGTGCGGGCCGTTCTGGCGCAGCTCCTGGAGCCACTGCGGCGGGTCGGCCTGAAGCGCGTTGAGCTCCTCGCGGGAGACCACACCCTCCTGGAAGCCGGTCGGCGCCGCGTCGAGGTAGATCCCCAGCTTCTTGGCGGCGGTGGCCGGCTTCATGGTCTGGCTGGTCTTCTGCTTGAGCGATGTCATGGTGACAAGGGTAAGGGAGTGAGCGGGCGCTCCCGGTCACGGTCGGTAGCCTTGCCCTGTGACAGACATGCAGGTGAACCCGTCCTTCCGGCTCGCGTACGTCCCGGGCGTGACCCCCGGCAAATGGGTCCGGGTGTGGTCCGAGCGGCTCCCGGACGTGCCGCTCGACCTCCTCGCCGTCCCGGCCGGGGACGGCGAGGCGACCCTGCGCGAGGGCACCGCGGACGCCGGGCTCGTCCGGCTGCCCGTCGACCGGGACGTGCTCAGCGCGATCCCGCTCTACGCCGAGACCACCGTCGTGGTCTTCCCCAAGGACCACTGGCTCGCGGCCGCCGAGGAGGTCGCGCTCGGCGACCTCGCGGAGGAGGTGGTGTTCCACCCGCTCGACGACACCCTCGGCTGGCCGGGCGGGCTGCCCGGCCGCCCGGCGATCGAGCGCCCGGCGAGCACCGCCGACGCCGTCGAGCTGGTCGCGGCCAACGTCGGCGTGCTGCTGGTGCCGCAGTCGCTGGCCCGGCTGCACCACCGCAAGGACCTCACCTTCCGGCCGGTCGCCGAGGCGCCGCAGTCCCAGGTGGCGCTCGCCTGGCTGGAGGAGCGCACGACGGACCTGGTCGAGGAGTTCATCGGCATCGTCCGGGGCCGCACGGTCAACAGCTCGCGCGGGCGCGGCGCCCAGCCGGCGGCCGAGCCCCAGAAGGCCGCGGCGCCGCGCAAGTCCCAGCCGCAGAAGTCCGGCCAGCAGAAGGCGGGTCAGCACAAGGGCGGCCAGCAGAAGGGCCGGCCGAAGCCCGCGGCGGGCGGCCGGGGTGCGGCCGCCGCCAAGCGCGGCAAGCCGAAGCGCCGCTCCTAGTCGGAAGCCCGGGTTCGTCCGGGTGCTGGCCGGGGCCCGGCGGGGCGCGTACCGTCGGGCCCGGGCGCTGCCCGCCCCGTCCGGCCGAGGGGTTGAAGGAGCGGGGCCATGTGGCACGACCTGGTGATCGTCCAGATTCCGATCGTGGAGAAGATCCTCCGCACGATCGCGGTCTACGCCCTGATCCTGATCCTGTTCCGGATCGCGGGAAAGCGCGGGCTGGCGGGCCTGAACACCTTCGACATGGTGGTCATCTTCCTGCTGTCCAACGTGGTGCAGAACGCGATCATCGGCAATGACAACAGCCTGCTCGGCGGCGCCATCGGCGCGGTCACCCTGATCGCGGTGAACGCCGCCGTCACCCGCTGGCTGGCCCACGACCCGCGTGCCGCCCGGCTGTTGGAGGGCACCCCGACCACCGTGGTGCGCGACGGCAAGCTCGTCCCGGGCGCGCTGCGCGGGCTGGCGCTGCGCGCGTCCGAGATCGAGCACGCCGTCCGCGTCCAGAACGGCGACACCATCCGCGACGTCGCGGTCGGGCGGCTGGAGCCCGACGGCCAGCTGGTGATCAGCCTCAAGCCCGCCGAGCAGAGCGCCACCCGCGGCGACGTCGAGGACCTGCACCGACGGTTGGAGGCCATCGAGCGGCTGCTCACCACCCTGGCGGCCGACCGGCGCAGCGAAGACTGACCCGGCGGCCACCCCAGAGGTCTGGGATGGGAACGGCCGCACCCGGCCCGGCAAAATTGGCGTAGACCACTTCCGTCCACGCTCGCCGGACCGCCGTCCGGCCGGAGGAACGCATGCTGCGCAGACTCTCCTGGATCCCGGCCCTGACGGCCGTCCTGCTCGCCCTGGTGGCCGGGCCGACGGCCGGTACGGCATCCGCCGCGACCGAACGTGAATTCCTCCAGGGCTACGGGCAGTTGGTGCCGCTGCCGGCCCCGGTGACGCCGGCGCAGCAATGCGTCGAGCGGCGGCTGTTCCTGGACGCCGGCACGTACGCCTGGAGCTTCGGCACGCCGGGCGGCAACGTGCCGTCCCAGGACGTCCAGCTCTCCTCGGGCTGGTTCCGCTGGACGATCTGCGTGTACCCGCGGGCGTCCGTCTACGGCGCGACCACCTGGCTCGACCCGGAGACCCCCGGGCAGCCGCACCTGGAGCGGACCACCAGCTTCGACGTCACCTTCGCCTACACCTACACGTGGGACTCCATGCTCTACCGCTGGCAGGGCGTCCCCCGCCCGCCGCGCACCATGTGACGCATCGTCAGGAAAGGCTCCCGTCCGCCGCCCGCGCGGGGCGGGAGCCCCGGTCACCACGGCCGGCGGGCGAGGGTGGCCGTGAAGGGGCGGGGGGACAGCGAGGAGCTGCGGGTCGGGCGGACCGGGCGGCCGGGGGTGGGGGTGACGGTCCAGCGGGCCGCGATGGTGGCGATGGCGAGGGCGGCCTCGGTGGTGCCGAACACGTCGCCGATGCAGCGGCGGGGGCCGAGGCCGAAGGGGGCGTAGGTGCCGGGGGAGGGGCGGGTGTTGGTGAGCCAGCGGTCGGGGTCGAAGCGGGCGGGGCAGGCGAAGACGTCGGCGCGGCGGTGCAGCAGGTACGGGCTGAACAGGATGGTCGCGCCGGCCGGGACGCGGTGGCCGCCGAGTTCGGCGTCGGCGGCGACGACGCGGCTGAGGATCCACACCGGCGGGTAGAGCCGCAGCGTCTCGGTGACCACCCGGGCGGTGAGCGGCAGGGCGGGCAGGTCCTCGTGGCGGGCGGGGCGGCCGTCGAGCACGGTGTCCAGCTCGGCGTGCAGGCGGTCGCGGATGGCCGGGTGGGCGGCGAGCAGGGTCCAGGCCCAGGAGAGGGTGGCGGCGGTGGTCTCCATGCCGGCGAGCAGGAAGGTGACCACCTGGTCGTGGATCTCGGCGTCGGTGAGCCCCCGCCCGTCCTCGTCGCGGGCGCTGAGCAGCATGGACAGCAGGTCGTCGTGGTCGGTGCCGGCGGCGCGGTAGTCGGCGATCAGCCGCCAGGTGACCTCCTTCAGGTCCTGCCGGGCGCGGCGGAAGCGGCGGTTGCCCGGGGTGGGGATGCGGTCGGCGCCGGGCAGCGGCATCATGACGCGCCGGCCGACGCCGCGGGTGATGACGTCCATGCTGTCGTGGACGGGCAGCGCGCCGGCCCGCTCGTGGGCGGCGAACAGGCAGCGGGCGGTCACCGCAGTGGTGAGGCGGTACATCGCGGCGGGGACGTCGACCACGTCGCCGTCGCTCCAGGAGGCGGTGGTGCCGGCGATCTCCTCGGCCATCATCGCGGCGTAGCCGGGCAGTCGGTCGCGGTGGAACGCGGGTTGCAGCATGCGGCGTTGGCGCCGGTGCGCCGCGGCCGGGCAGGTGGCCAGGCCGTCGCCGAAGACCTCGCGGGCCTTGTCGAGGACGAGCCCGCCCTTGTCGTAGGTGCGGTCCTCGGTGAGCAGTTGGCGGACCAGCTCGGGGTGGCAGGCGACGTACGCGTCCAGCGGGCCGAGCCGCAGCCGGACGAGGTCGCCGTGGGCGGGCAGGCCGGCGACGAACTCCAGTGGCCGGCGGACGAAGGCGGGGGCGTGGCCGAGCAGGGGGAGGGCGCCGGGGGCGGTGGCCGAGGTGTACTGGGTGGGCACGGGCGTCACCTTGGGGTGGGGGGTGGACCGGATCGGTTCGTGATCCGGCCTTTCCCCGGGGCCGTCGGCGAAACGATCTCCGACCGGCGGGTGGGGTGAACACGGGGGCGCATGCCGAACGCCCGTGCGCCGTCAGGGTTCGGCGGCGGGAGCCGGGGGTGGGGTATCCCTCGGCGCGGCCCCGCGCCTACACTGCGAACTCTTGCGCGACTACCGGTCAGTAGGGATTGGGGAGTTCGGATGACCGACGAGCGGGCCCACGGGTTCACCGACGACGCCCTCGGCGCGCACGACGCCGTGGCCCTGGCCGCCCTCGTCCGCGCCGGCGAGGTGGCCCCCGCCGAACTGGCCGCGGCCGCCGCCGCCCGCGCCGCCCGGGTCGACCGGACGCTCACCCCCGTCGCCCACCCGTCCTACGACCGGCCCCGGCTCGGCCCGGACGGCACCGACGGCCCGCTGTACGGCGTCCCCACCTTCCTCAAGGACAACGTCGACCTGCGCGGCCTGCCGACCGGCATGGGCAGCGAGGCCTTCCAGGCCCGCCCGGCCCGGCGCAACTCCCGCTTCACCGACCAGTTCCTCGCCACCGGCCTGGCCGTCCTCGGCAAGACCCGGCTGCCCGAGTTCGGCCTCAACGCCTCCACCGAGTTCGCCACCGCCCAGCCGGTGCGCAACCCGTGGAAGCCCTCGCACTCGGCCGGCGCCTCCTCCGGCGGCTCGGCGGCGCTGGTCGCCGCCGGAGTGGTGCCGATCGCGCACGCCAACGACGGCGGCGGATCGATCCGGATACCGGCCGCCTGCTGCGGACTGGTCGGACTCAAGCCCACCCGGGGCCGCCTGGTCACCAACGCCCAGGGCGGCAAGCTGCCGATCGACCTCGTCACCGACGGCGTGCTCACCCGCTCCGTCCGCGACACCGCCGCCTTCTACGCCGCCGCCGAGCGCCACCACCGCAACCCCGCGCTGCCCCTGCTCGGCCTGGTCGAAGGCCCGGGGCAGCGCCGGCTGCGGATCGGACTGGTCGTGGACTCGCCGCTCGCCACCACCGACGGACCCACCCGCACCGCCGTCGAGCAGACCGCCGCCCGGCTGGAGGCACTGGGCCACCACGTCGAGGAGACCACCCTGCCGTTCGGCGAGGAGTTCTCCCGCGACTTCGTCCTCTACTGGGGCTACATCGCCTTCGCCATCGCGGTCAGCGGCCGGCTGATGCTGGACCGCAGCTTCCGGATCAACCGGCTCGACGGCCTGACCACCGGGCTGCGCAGGCTCTACCAGCGGGAGTTCCTGCACACCCCGGCCGTGCTGCGCCGACTGCGCGGCGCCGAAGCCGCGTACGCGGGCCTCTTCCGCACCCACGACGTGATCCTCTCGCCGGTCCTCGCGCACGCCGCCCCGCCGATCGGCCACCTCAGCCCGAACGTGGCCTTCGACGAGCTGATCGAGCGCCTCCAGCGCTACGTGGCCTTCACCCCGGTCAACAACGTGACCGGCGGCCCCGGCATCGCCCTGCCCACCGGCGCCGCGCCGAGCGGCCTGCCGATCGGTGTGCACATCTCGGCCGCGCACGGGCAGGAGCGGCTGCTGCTGGAGCTGGCCTTCGAACTGGAGGCGGACCGGCCCTGGCGGCGGATCCAGGACTGACCGGGCCTTCGCGGGGCGGACGCCAGGGCGGGCGCTCCAGGACTGACCCGGCCCCCGGCCGGCCCGGCCCTCAGACGGGCACCACCGCCCGCGCCGCCTGCACCTCGCGGTGCAGCCGGCCCAGCGCGCAGTCGGGCGGGAGGGCGTCCGGCCCGGCCTCGGGCAGCGGCCCGCCGCCGCGCAGCGCCCCGGCCAGGTCGCCCAGCTCCCGGACGACGGCGCCGACCTCGGCCGGGGACGGCGCCGGAGCGCCGTGCTCGACCCGGACCCGGGTGGCGGTCGTGGTGTCCACGATCCGCTCGACCGCGATCACCAGCGGCCACCAGGCCTCGGCCCGGGCCCCGACCGGTGGCGGTTCGGTGAGCGCCCGCTGGAACTCGCTGCGCACGGCGGACAGGTCCCGGTAGAGCCGCCGCCGGTACCGGGCGCGGGCCGGCTGGTCGGCCCCGGGCGCGGTGGTGAAGGCCAGCGAGACGTACGCGGCGGTGTCCGCGACGGCGTCGGCCAGCCGCTCCCCGATCCGGGTGTGCCAGGAATCCGGCCACAGCAGGTAGCCGGTCAGCAGCGCGATGCCGCAGCCGATCAGCGAGTCGTACAGCCGGGGCAGCACCAGGTGGAAGCCCCGGTGGTTGAGCAGGTCGGAGAGCAGCAGGATCACCGGGGTGATCGCCGCGGTCTGGAACGCGTACCCCTTCGCCGACAGCACCGGGATCAGGGTTGCCAGCGCCGCCATCACCGGCACGTCCCACCAGCCGTGCGGCACCTCGGCCAGCACCGGAATGGCGATCAGCAGCCCGGCGGCGGTGCCGAGCGCGCGCAGCACCGCCCGGGAGAACACCGAGCCGAAGTCGGGCTTCAGCACGAAGGTGACGGTCAGCGACACCCAGTACGAGCGGGGCACCGCGATCACCGACACCAGGATCTGGGCGAGGCCGATGCACAGCGCCAGCCGCAGCCCGTACCGCCAGGACGCCCGGGACAGCAGCAGCGCGTGGGCGGCCCGGCGGGCGCGGACCTGCAGTGCGGCGGGCCGGCCGAGCGGGTCGTCGCCGGCGTACGGGTCGGGTGCGGGCTCGTGCGCGACGGCCCGGGCGTGGCCGATCGCGGCGACCAGGGCGCGGGTGGACGGTCCGGCCGGATCGGGCAGTCCGGGCGGCGGGGTCGACCCGACGCGGCCCCGCTCGACGGCCGCGGCCAGCTCGCGCACCGCCGCCGGGTAGGCGGGCGGCAGCGGACCGTACTCGCGCGGGCGCAGCTGTGCCGCCGAGGCGGCCTCCACCACCGGGATGGCAGCGTTGAGCTGGGCGAGCAGCCGGACCAGGGTGGGGGAGCGGCCGTGCCGGCGGGCCCGCCGGGCGAGCAGCAGATCGTAGGACTGGTTCAGCGACTGGGTGAGCGCCTGCCGCGCGTCGTCGGCTCCGGGGGTGCCGGCGGCCTCCAGGAAGTCGGCGACCGACCGGTAGGTGCCGGCCACGGCGAAGCGCTCCGGCGCGCCGCCGCGCAGCGGCCAGGCGAGCAGGGTGAGGCCGAGCACCAACAGGCCGCCGAGCAGCAGCAGTCCGGGCGGCAGCCACCAGGGGGAGGGCAGCGGCAGTCCGGCGCCGACCACCGCGTTGAGCAGCAGGAGCAGTCCGGACACCGAGGCGACCGCGCCGATCGAGGAGATCATGCCGGAGACCAGGGCGACGGTGGTCAGTACGGCGACGGCCGTCCAGCCCGCACCGTACACCAGGGTGCCGAGCAGGATCCCGAGGGCGCCGAAGAGCTGCGGCACGGCGATGTTGAACACCCGCATCCGGTAGGCGTCCGCGGTGTCCCCGATGACCCCGGACAGCGCACCCATCGACACCAGCGCGCCGTACCCGGGCCGGTCGGTGGCCGTGCCGACCGCGAGCGGCGCGGCCAGCGCCACCGAGGCCCGGGCGGCGGCGGCCCAGGGGACCGGCGCGGCCTTGGGGCGCAGGCTCGCGGTCAGCCAGCCGGGCGGGGTGAGCCGGGTGGCGGCGGGGCGGTGTGCCATAGGCCCAACGTACGGCGCGAAGGACGGGGCGCAACGCTGGGGAACTCGTTTCGGTTCACGTCCGGGTATGTCAATTCCCGAAACATACTCCGGCTTATGTCACTCTCCGAAACATAAAGCGAACCCCGAGGGGTCATCTGAACTGCGCGGATTTCCCTATTGGTAACCAGCCGTCGAGGGTTGACACCATTAGTTGGTCTAGTCCAACGTATGAGGGGCGCGGTTCGGCCGGGGCTGAGGCAGGGTGAGAGGCCGTGCCGGACGGACGAGTTGGCCCCCTGACGTGGCGGAACCTTGCACGGTCGGGGCCCGGGCGAGGCGGAGCGTATGCGGACGGCATGCGGTCCACGGGCTGAATTCCACGCACGGCCGGTGACGGGCCGTCGGCTCGCCGTGCCCGCACTGTGCGTCCAGGAAGCGCTGCGTCGACTACGAACCATGGAGTGACTGCCCATGCCGAGCCCTGACGGATATCTGCACCGAGCCGCCTCGGCGCGCCCCTACTTCAGCGAGGACGGGGAGAGCTACCTCGCGCGCACGGCGCTGCGCGAGGTCCGCAAGGAGCGCCCACTGCGGGTGCTCTCCGAGGAGGACTTCGCGTTCTGGCAGACCTACGGCTACATCGTGGTCAAGGAGGCCATCCCGGCCGAGGCCGCACGGCGCCTGCTCGACTTCGCCTGGGACTTCCAGGGCCTCTCGCCCGACCGCCCCGAGGACTGGTACCGCGAACGCGACTACCGCGACGAACTCGACCGGGAACTGCACATCTACGGCTTCGTCGAGGCCTACCACCACCAGCTGATCTGGGACAGCAGACAGGCCCGGCGGGTCTACGACGCCTTCGTCGACGTCTGGGACTGCGAGGAGCTCTGGGTCACCCTCGACCGGCTCAACCTCAACCCACCGAACATCCGCAACCGCGACCGCGCGCTGATCGAGCCCACCGACCGGGGCTTCGACATCGAACTGCACTGGGACGTCGACACCACCCAGGGCATGCTGCCCCAGCGCGTCCAGGGCATCATCGCGCTCGACGACACCCGGCCCGACCACGGCGGCTTCCAGTGCGACCCGGAGCTGTTCCGCCGCTTCAACGAGTGGCAGGCCGCCCAGGCCGCCGACCGCGACCCGATCCGCCCGGACGTCGACCGCACCGAGTTCCCGGTGGTGCGGCCCGAGTTGAAGGCCGGTGACCTGCTGATCTGGAACGGCCTGCTCGCCCACGGCGTCGCCCGCAACACCTCCGAGAACGGCGTCCGCGCCGTGCAGTACCTGTCGATGATGCCCGCGCTGGAGGAGGCCGCGCAGATGCGCCGCTCCCGGGTGGAATCCTGGCGCACCCTCGCCACCCCGGACTGGAACCGCACCCTGGTCGGCGACGCGACCCGCCATGAGTCGCTGCGCTACGGGCCCGCCGAACTCACCGAACTCGGTGAGCGGCTGCTCGGACTGCGCTCCTGGCACGACCCGGATTCCACGGGCGACCGGCCCGCCCCGCAGCAGCCCGCCGAGTCCGCGGGGGAGCCGGCATGCGCGCCGTCTGCCTGACCCTGCCCACCAACCGCGAGTGCGCGGCCACCATCGCCGCGATCGGCGCCGAAGCCGCCTACGCCGCACGGCGGTTCGGCGTCCGGGTGCACCTGCTGATCCTGGACTCCGCCGACCCGGCCACCTACCGGCGGCACGCCGAGGCCGTCGCCGCGCTGCCCGCCGTCGGGTCCGGTGCCGCTTCCGGCACCGCGTTCGGGGCCGGGGAGGTGGTCGTCCACCACCTCGACGAGGCCGCCCAACGCGGCTTCCTGCGCGACGTGATCGAGCGCTCCGGCGCCGCCGGCCCGGACGGGCCGCTCGGCGACCAGCTGCTCGACCTGATGATCCCCGACGCCGTCTCCTACGGCGCCTGCACCAACCGGGCGTTCCTGCTCGCCGGCGCGCTCGGCTGCGCCTCCGTGCACCGCCGCGACTCCGACAGCGCGTACCAACTGCTCGACGGCGAACCGGTGTTCCCGATCGAGCACGAGCTCGCCACGCTCGGCCTCAAGGCGGCCGACGCGGCCGCCGCCGTCACCGAGGTCACCCTCGACCCGGTGCACACCGACAAGCCCGTCGCCCTGGTCGGCGGCTCCTTCGTCGGTGAACTCTCCGTCGACATCGGCGAGATCCGCGAACTCGACCCGGACGCCTACCACCAGGTCGTCGCGCTCTGGGCGCCCACCGGCGCGAGCGAGCAGGAACGCCGCGAACTCGTCGCCGACTCCTTCACCGGCGGCGGCACCGACCCGTTCCGCCACGACCGCGCCGTGCTCGACCTGCCCGACATCTGGCGGATCGACATGTGCAACGTCGCCCTCGACCACGAGGTCTACGACCGCGTCCCGTTGCCGCCCGCCACCGCCACCATCGGCAGCGACTACTTCCTGCTGCACCTCGTCCGCGACGCCACCCTGCCCGGCGTCGTCCACAACCGGCACATCGTCAACTACTACACCCCGGAACGGCGTACCGGCGCGGGCTTCACCGCCTACCAGCTGCGCTACGCCAAGTTCCTGCTCTCCATGCTCTACCTGTACCCGGTCTACTCCGAGATGGAGGCGGCCGGCGGGGCCCTCCTCGACGAGGCGAACCACATCCGCGCCGACGTCATCGCCGACTCCGCCCGCCGCAGCGCCGCGACGGACCGCGCGGAGAACCACCGACGGCTCGACGCGCTGGACCACTGCTACCGGCGACTCGGCGGGAAGTACGCCGAGTTCGCCGACCACCTGGCGCCCCAGCGGGCGCGTCTGCTCGACGAAGCGCAGGCGGACATCGAGGACTTCGCGCTGCTGATCGACGCGTGGGGCCCGCTCATGCGGGCGAGCAAGGCCACGCCCGCCGACCGGCTGCCGCGGTAGCCGCACCGGGAGCCATTCGTGATACGTCAGACCATCGCCCACCGCGCCCCGGCGCACCACACCACCGCCCACACCGGCGTCGCGCCCGACCCGGCCGCGCACGACCGGACGGCGATCCGCGCCGCCCTCGCCGCTGCCACCGACGACCGGATCATCTACGACCTCGACGGCATCGAGCGCCAGTACACCGACCTGATCGGCGAACTGCCCGACGTCGCCGTCCGGTTCGCCATGAAGGCCTGCCCGGTGGACGAGGTGCTCGGGCGCCTCGCCGCCCTCGGCTCCGGCTTCGACGCGGCCAGCCCCCAGGAGATCGCCCAGGCCCTGCGCACCGGGGTGAGCCCCGACCGCATCCACTACGGCAACACCATCAAGTCCGACCGCAACATCGCCGAGGCCTACCGACTGGGCGTGCGCGACTTCGCCACCGACAGCCTGGAGGACGTCGCCGCCATCGCCGAACATGCCCCCGGCTCCCGGGTGTTCTGCCGGGTCGCCACCTCGGGCGACGGCGCCCTGTGGGGCCTGAGCCGCAAGTTCGGCTGCTCGCCCGAGGACGCCCTGCGCGTCCTGGACGCCGCCCGCTCGGCCGGCCTCACCCCGTCCGGACTCTCCGTGCACGTCGGCTCCCAGCAGATGACCGCCGAAGCCTGGGGCGCCGCCGTGGACTCGCTCGCCGCCGTCCTGGAGGCGCTCAACTGGCGCGGCATCACCCCGCAGCGGATCAACCTCGGCGGCGGCCTGCCCGCCCTCGGCGTCCTGGACCGGCACGGCCGCCCGCTCGACCCGCCGCTGGACAAGATGTTCGCGGTCATCCGCGAGGGCATGGACCGGCTGCGCACCGTCAACGCCGCGCCGCTGGAGTTCCTGCTGGAGCCCGGCCGGCACCTGGTCGCCGACCACGGCGCCATCCGCGCCCACGTCGCCCGGCTCTCCTCCCGGCACCAGCTCGACGGCACCCGCGAGGACTGGCTCTTCCTGAGCTGCGGCAAGTTCAACGGCCTGTACGAGATGGACGAGCTCCAGTACCGGCTCGAATTCCCCACCCACCCCGGCGGCCAGTTCGTCAACGCCGTCGTCGCCGGCCCGACCTGCGACAGCGACGACGCGTACGCCCAGGAGGACGGCCTGGTCCGCGTCCCGCGCGCGATCGCCTCCGGCGAACCGGTCTGGATCCTTTCCTGCGGCGCCTACGCCACCGCCTACACCACCCAGGGGTTCAACGGCTTCGAGCCGCTGCCCTACACCTGCATCGGCGGGACCGGCGGCCCGGACGGAGACACCGGCAGATGACCGACCTCCGCATCCGGCTGCTCCAGGAGGACGACTGGGACGGCGTCGTCGCGCTGGAGGAGCGCGCCTACGCTGCCAGCGGCCTGTCCGAAGGCCGCGAGGCGCTGCGCTCCCGCCACCGCGCCTCGCCCGACACCTGCTTCGTCCTGGAGCACGCCGACGGCCTCGGCGGCTACCTGCTGGCCCTGCCCTATCCGCTGTTCCGGTGCCCGGACCTCAGCCGGGCCGAGGCCGGCGGGGTCCGCGCGACCAACATGCACCTCCACGACCTGGTCGTCGCCGAGGAGCTGCGCGGCCGCGGCCTGGCCCACCGGATGCTGCGCGGCCTGGAGGAGACCGCCCGGGCCCGCGGCTACCGCACCATGTCCCTGGTCGCCGTCCGCGGCTCGCAGGTGGTGTGGGCCCCACTGGGCTACCGCGCCCGCCCCGAGATCGGACTGCCCGGGAGCTACGGCCCCGAGGCGCTCTACATGGCGATGCCGCTGGGCCCGGCCGCTGCTTCTGTCGCCGTCCAGGCCCCGGCCGCCGTCCCGGCCGCCGTCCAGGCGTTGACCTCCTCCACCGACCCGTCCCCCGGGTTCCCACCCAGAGCCGAAGTGGGCTGATGCACATGTCCCCCGTTCGCGACGACTTCCGCCGGTCCCAACTGGCCATCGCCGCACTGTTCTTCCTGCTCGGATTCCAGTACGCGACCTGGGTCTCCCGGATCCCCGCGCTGAAGACCAGGCTCGACCTCGGCGAGGCCCAGATCGGCCTGCTGCTGATGACCTGCGGGGTCGGCGCCGCGGTGTCCTTCCCGCTGGTCGCGGTGCTGATGCGGCGGTTCGGCTCCCGCCTGCTGTCCGTGCTCTCCGCGCTCGCCCTCGGCGTCGTCCTGGTCGCCCTGTCCGTGGTGCCCGACTACCCGCTCACCCTGCTGGTGCTGTTCTGCGACGGCGTCGCCGTGGGCTGCCTGAACGTCGCGATGAACGCCCAGGGCGCGGCGCTGGAGGCCCGCTACGCGCGGACCACCATGTCCCGCCTGCACGCCACCTTCAGCGCCGGCTCGCTGCTCGCCGCGCTGCTCGCCTCCGGCGTCACCGCCTTCACCGGCACGCTCGCCGTGCACTTCGGGGTCGCCGCCGCGCTGCTCGCGGTGCTGGTCGTGGCCGCCCGGCCCGGACTGCTCACGGACGACGCGCCGGCCGCGGCGCAGGACGGGTCGGACCAGGAGCAGGCACCGGCCGCGAAGAAGGACCGCCGCCGCTTCGTCCTCCCGGCCGCGGCGACCCTCTGGATGGGCCTGGCGATGGTGTTCGGCACCGTCACCGAGGGCGCCATGAACGACTGGTCCGCGCTCTACCTCAAGGACGTCGTGAACGCCGGTGCCGGGCTCGCCCCGCTGGGCATCGCCGTCGTCTCGGTGATGATGGTGCTCGCCCGGATCTTCGCGGACGGCTGGCGCACCCGCTTCGGCGACGGCCGGATCGTGCGGACCGGCAGCCTGCTGGCCGGCGCCGGACTGGCCCTCGCGCTGCTCGTCG
This sequence comes from Kitasatospora sp. NPDC043950, assembly GCF_056435345.1. Classification (NCBI taxonomy): domain Bacteria; kingdom Bacillati; phylum Actinomycetota; class Actinomycetes; order Kitasatosporales; family Streptomycetaceae; genus Kitasatospora; species Kitasatospora sp. NPDC043950. Next base: position 39,150 of record NZ_JBWKER010000039.1, on the reverse strand, counting down.
GCGGCGTCGTGCCGACCCTGATCGGCTTCGCCTGCGTCGGCCTCGGCGTCGCGGCGGTCACCCCGTGCGTCTACGTCGCCGCGGCCCGCCAGGGCTCGGACGCGCTCTCCCTGGTCGCCGCGATGGGCACCACCGGGCTGCTCGCCGGGCCCGCCGTGATCGGCTTCATCGCCGACGCCACCAGCCTGGTGTGGGGCATGGCCGCCGTCGCCGTCTCCGCCGCGGTCGTCTCGCTCTGCGCCACCCGGATCGGCTGGCCCGCCCCGGAGCCCCGCCCCGAGCCCCACCCCGAGCCCCTCGACGGCCGACTCGCCCCGGACGCCAGCTAGCTCCCCCCGCAGACCTCGCCCGGAACGCCGCGCCTGCCCCGTCGCGGCGTTCCGGGCGAGCCGCGTTCCGGACGGTGGACCGGGTCAGCCCGGCAGGTCCGCGCCCCCGGCGGCGACGTGCCGGGCGAGGCGCTCGCGCAGGGCGGTCAGCCGGGCGATCTCGGCGTCCAGGGCGGCGAGCCGGGCGGTGACCACGGGGGCGAAGGTCTCCAGGCCGGGGGAGTCCGAGCAGCGGCGCGGCGGCTCCTCGGTGAGCAGGTCCAGGCGGTGCGGGCGGCTGGCCAGGTCGTCGACGGTCAGCCCGACGGCCAGCAGCCGGCGGATCGCCCGCACCCGGGCGACCTCGATCGGCCCGTACTCGCGCTGGCCCGAGGCGGACCGGGCCGGCGGCGGCAGCAGCCCCCGCTGCTCGTAGAAGCGCAGTGCCCTGGGCGTGGTGCCCGCCGCTGCCGCCGCGTCCCCGATCCGCATGGCCGTTCCTCCTCGGTGCTATGCGAGGTCGACGATCGTCGCCCCGAAGGTGTCCCCGTCGAACAACCTCCGCAACGCCTGCGGCGCCTGGTCGATGCCCGCCACCCGCGTCGACGGGAAGACGATCTCGCCGGTGCGCAGCCAGCCGCCGAACCGCTGCCGCCACTCGGCCTCCAGGTCCGGTTGGTCCACGCCGGTGAAGCCGCGCAGGGTCAGGCCCAGCATGATCACCCGGAAGCTGTCCACGAGAGCCGGCGAACTGCCGCCCCGCCGCTCCGGCGCCAACTGCCCGGACAGCGCGCCGACCAGGGCGAACCGGGCCCCCGGCCGGGCCGCGTCGACGGCGGCCGTCAGCTGCTCCCCGCCGACCAGGTCCAGCAGCACGTCGACGCCCTCCGGCGCGGCCTCGGCCAGCTGCGCGGCGAACGGCCGCTCGCCGCGCACCAGTACCGCGTCGTAGCCGAGTTCGGCGGTGAGCCGCTTCGCCTTGGCGGGGGAGCCGGTGGTGCCGATCACCCGGGAGGCGCCCAGCAGCCGGGCGACCTGCCCGGCCAGCGTGCCGACCGCGCCCGCCGCGCCGGTCACCAGCACCACGTCCCCCGGGCGCACCCCGGCGCAGCGGGTCAGCCCGCCGTAGCCGGCCGTGCCGGGGGAGAGCAGCGCCACCGGGTCCGGGAACCCCGGGTCGACCGGAGTGAACCCTGCGGCGTCCGCGACCACGAGGTCCCGCCACCCCCGCAGGTGGGTGACCAGGTCGCCCGGCCGAAGGGGCCCGCCCGCCGGAGCGGCCAGCACCTCCCCGAGGGCCGGCCCGTACAGCGCGTCCCCGGGCCCGATCGCCGGCAACGGCGCCCCCGTGAGCTCGCCCCCGATCAGCGTGCGCAGGCCCGGGAAGACCAGGAAGGCCCGATTGCGGACGACCACCTCGCCCGTCCCCGGCGCCGGCAACGGCTCCTCCACCACCGCGAAGTCCCCGGGCCCGGGCAACCCGCCCGGCTCGGTGACCAACCGGACGACCCGGGCCGTCGTGGGCAGCGTCATCGCAGCACTCCTCCAGAACCGACGCGGCGGCCGATCCACCGCGGGTGCCCGGACGCTAACCCCTGACCCGTGCGTCAGGGGCAACCCCGCCGGCCCGGGAGGGTGTCCGACGGGGTGTGGGTGTGGGGGTCTTCTAGAGTCGCCTGCGGAACGACCGTAGGACCAGGCGACTGTGAGCCGAGCCGAGAGGGACGAGCACCATGAGTGAGCAGGCCGTCGAGCCCTACCAGCCCGTCGACGAGGACTGGCGGACCGCGCTGGCCGTCGTCGCGCACCCGGACGACATGGAGTACGGCGCCGCCGCGGCCGTCGCACGGTGGACGTCGCAGGGCAAGAAGGTCGTCTACGTGATGGTCACCAGCGGCGAGGCCGGGATCGACTCGATGGACCCCGAGGAGTGCGGGCCGCTGCGGGAGGCGGAACAGATCGCCTCGGCGCGGGTGGTCGGCGTCGACGTGGTCGAGTTCCTCGGGTACCCGGACGGGATGGTGGAGTACGGGCTGCCGCTGCGCCGCGACATCGCCCGGGCGGTGCGCCGGCACCGGCCGGACATCGTGATCACCAGCAACTTCCGGGAGACGTACGGCGGGACCGCCCCCAACCAGGCCGACCACATCGCGGTCGGGCGGGCCGCCCTGGACGCGGCTCGGGACGCCGGTAACCGGTGGGTGTTCCGGGAGCTGCTGGCCGAGGGTCACGAGCCGTGGAACGGCGTCCGGCAGGTGTGGGCGGCGGCCTCGCCGGAGTCGGGTCACGCGGTGGACACCACCGAGCACTTCGACCTGGGCGTGGCCTCGCTGGAGGAGCACAAGGCGTACCTGGCCGGGCTGGGCGGGCTGGGCGGTGAGATGGCGGACGCACGCGAGTTCCTGGAGGGTGCCGGGCGGGGAGCGGGCGGCCGGCTCGGGGTGCGGTTCGCGGCGCCGTTCGAGGTGTTCCCGCTGCGCTGAGCCGCGCGGCCACCCGGATGGGCCGGCTGCCCCCACGGCCCCGCTGCCCGGAACGCTCGCCGGGCTCGCGCCGCTGCTCACCACCCCGCCCGGGTGGGGTGCGGGGCGGCGGGGGAGTCGGTCAGCGGTCCGCCGGGCGGTGCTCGATGGCGCAGTCGGGGCCGGGGTAGATCAGACCTTCGTGGCCGTCCTCGAAGCGGACCATGTACGGCGGTTCGCCGTCGACGCCGCGCACCTCGACGATCTCTCCCTTCTGGTCCGTCATGCCCACCGACCTGCTGTGGATGTGGAGCTGGTCACCTACCGCTGCGTGCATGGTCTGCTCCTCGGGTCGTGGCGGCCGCCTCCGCGGCCGTTCCGCTTTCCACTGTGCTGCTGCGGCGACGGGCTCGCAACGGCGCGGGCGGGCGGGACACGGGGGCGAGGCGGGACCCGAGGGGCGGGCGGGGACCGGTCTCAGCCAACGGGCGGCTGCTCCGCGAGGTAGGCGCGGACCAGCCGCTTGCACTCGGCGATCAGCGCCGGATCGCCCTGCGGATCGCCGCGGAAGGCCAGCTTGAGCACCGCGTCGGCGGCCTCCAGGGCGACCCGCAGGGCGAGGGTGAGCGCCGCCGGGTCGCCGGTGGCGAACACCTCGCCGCCGAGCGCCTGGAGGCGCAGCGCGACGGCGGTGTTGTTGTCCACGCCCGGGTCGAGCAGGTGCCGGTCGTCCCGCAGCCCGGCGGGGGCGGTCGCGTTGGCGAGGCCGAAGTCGAGCTGGCCGAATCCGGGCACCGCGCGCTTCATCGCGACGAACTCCTCCACCGCGAGGTCGGTGAACCCGGCCGGGCCGAGGGGCGCGGCGGTCGCCAGCCGGTGGTCGAGCCGCTGGAGGTAGCGGTCGAGGTTGCGGCCGGCGAGGGCGGCCAGCAGGTCCTCCTTGCCGGCGAAGAACTGGTACAGGGTGCCGATCGGCACCTGGGCGCGCTGGGCGACCTGCTTCGTGGTGAGCGCGGTGGCGCCGACCTCGTCGAGCAGCCCGGCGCAGGCGTCGAGGATCCGGCCGTACCGCTCCTGGCTGCGCTGCTGGACCGGACGGCGCCTGGTCACGGGGCCCCGCCCGGCGCTCTCGTGACTCCTGGTGTCGCCGCTCATGACGTCACTGTGCCGCATCCGCTGTGCCAGCGGCGAATCACCGGGGCTCAATGGGTCCGGAGTTTCGGGTGGGGAACGAGTAGATCGGTGGCTGGAGCTGAACGTCACGGTGGCGGGAAGATGTCCAGGAGTCGGCGATGGTCTTGTGGTGGACACGAACAACGGTTCATACTCCTCAGCGGACTACCTTGCGTGATCAACTCGTGCCCTTTCGTGGTGAACGTGTGTCAGCTGTGGCGACGACGGACGAACCCGGCGCCACCCGAGGTCTGGATGATCCCGTGCGTTTCATAGAACCCGTTCAGGTCCCATCCGCCGTGCCCGACTGTGCGACCCGTCATCCGGAAGGAGGGGGCCGGTTCGGTGACGCAGACTTCCGGAGGGCGTGAAGCCCTAGACACCGAGCAACACCGTCAGTTCCTGGAATCCGGATACCTGGTCCTGCCCGGCCTGGTGCCGGAGCCGCTCGGGGCCAGGCTGGCCCCCGAGGTCGACCGCTGGGTGGACGAGGGCCTACGGGCCCGCTCGATCGCCGCCTGCACCGACCCCGCCCGGCACGGCCCGCCCCCGGTGCTGGAACTGGAACTGCCGGCCCACGGCGAACTCCTCACCCACCCACCGCTCTTACGGACGCTGTCCGGTCTGATGGGGCCGTCCTTCGTCTTCCACCACCTGCACAGCGACCGCCAGGCCCCGGGGATCCCCGGCAAGGCCTGGCACCACGACTGCGAGCCCAACGACCGCGCCGACCCGTCGCTGCTGATGGTCCACGCGCTGCACTACCTCGGCGGCCTCGACGAGAAGGTCGGCAGCCTGGCCGTCCTGCCCGGCTCGCACCGGCGTACCGTCGGGAAGACGGCGTACGCCCACCACGGCACCGCCGAACTGCCCGGCGAGGTGGTCATCGACCGGCTGCCGCCCGGCTCCACGGTGCTTCTCAACTCGGCGCTGTTCCACACCCGCAGACCGGCGCCGGACGGCCCGGGCAGGCCCCGGTACTTCATCGACGCGTCCTACTGCCAGGTGGGGGCGCGCTGGCGCCCGGTGAAGCCGCACTGGCGGCTGATGCTCGCCCGGGCCCGTGAACTCGGCCTGGCGGAGGGCCGGTGGCCGGAGCTGTTCGCGGAACGGCACTTCACCGAGTACGTCGGAACCGCCTGACCGGAACTGTTCGATCGGAACCGCCTGACCGGAACGCCCTGGCCGGAACAGCATGATCGGAACTGTCTGAGGAGCACCGCGTGGAGATCGTCACCGCCGTCGCCTACGCCGAGGTCCACCACGCCTACCTGCGGGACCACCCGGTGGAGCGCGCCCACGAGGCGAACAGCAACCGGGACGGCGAGGAGAACGTCGAACGCGCCGGCCGGATCCCCGGCGGCTGGTGGCGCATCCGGCTCTCGCGCTCGGACGTCCTCGGCGTCGTCCTGCCCTGGCACCTGAGCGAGGGCGGCGCGCGCGAACTCGTGCCCCGCTCCGGCCTGACGGTGGCCGAGGCGGCCGAGCGCATCCGCTCCGACGAGGCCGCCTGGTCGGCCGCGAACCCGGTCTGCGCCGCCAAGCTCCGGCTGCTGCGGTGGGCCCCGTTCACCCCGGTCTACCTGAGCACCGGCGCGGTCGACCACCCCGACTACACGGACCTGCTGGTCCGGGAGGGACTGATCCACATCGACGGCCTGCACCGCATGCTGGCCTGGGAGCTGGCCGGACGCCTGCCCGACCGGCCGCGCCTGGACGCGTTCCTCGCGGGCGACCCCCTGGTCGTGGACCCGCACGCGACGGGGCCGGTCCGCGCCGGGCGGGCGGCCCGGACGGGAGGCGAGCCGGAGTGACCTTCGCGACGCAGCACGTCCGGTCCACGCCGTCCGCACCGTCCACGCCGTCCAACCGGGCCGCGTCGTCCGCCCGGTCGCTGTCCGGGTTCCTGTTACGGCTCGCCCGGGAGCACCCGGACCGGACCGCCCTGACCGACGGCGACCGCACCCTCGACTACCGCACCCTCGACGCCGCGGCCGGCCGGATCGCGGCCCGGCTGGCCGCGTCCGGCACCGGCCCGGGCGACCGGGTCGCCCTGCTCGGGCCCCGGGACGCCCGCATGCTGGTGCTGCTGCACGGCGTGCTGCGCTCGGGCGCGGCGGCGGTGATGGCCGACCCGGACTGGTCGGCGGCCGACCTCGCCCGGAGGCTGGCGGCCGTCCGGATCGGCCGGGTGCTCAGCACCGAGGCGGCCTTCCCCGGGCCGGAGGGCCATCCGGCCGAGGTGGTGGACGTCGACCGGCTGGCCGGGCCCGAGGGCCTGCCCGACGCGCCGGGCAGCGTGCCCGGTACGACCGGTGACCTCATGCCCGGCGGGGCCGAGGACCTCATGCTCTGCGGGGCCGAGGAGCTGATGTTCGGTGCGGCCGAGGACCCCGCGTACCTGTCCTTCACCTCGGGGTCGAGCGGCGAGCCCAAGGCGGTGGCCGTCACCCACGCCAACGCGGTGCACTACGCGCGGGCGCTGGCCGACCGGCTGGGCTTCACCGAGGCCGACGCCCCGTGCGTCGCGCACGTCACCACGCTGGCCGCCGACCTCGGCCACACCGCCTGGCTGCTGGCCCTCGCGGTCGGCGGTTCGGTGCACGTGGTGCCGGACGGCGAGGTGCGCGACCCGGAGGCGTTCTGGGCGTCGCTGCGGCGCGCCGGGGTGTCCGTGCTGAAGACCACCCCCTCGCACCTGACCGTCCTGCTGGAGGGCCGGCCCGGCGACGCCCCGCCCCTGCACACCGTGCTGCTCGGCGGGGAGGCGCTGCCGCGCCCGTTCGCGGCCGCCCTGCTCGACACCGGCGTCACCGCCCGGCTGGTCAACCACTACGGCCCGACCGAGACGACCGTCGGCGCCACCTGCTTCCTCGCCGCGACCGCCCGCCAGCTGCCGGCCGAGGAGCCGACCGTCCCGATCGGCACCGGGATCGGCGAGGTGCGGCTCGCCCTGCTGGACGGCGACGGGCGGCCGGTGCCCGACGGCGCGGTGGGGGAGCTGCTGATCGGCGGCCGGGGCGTCAGTGCCGGTTACTTCGGCCGGCCCGCCGAGACGGCGCGCGGGTTCGTCCGCCACGACGGTGAACGCATGTACCGCACGGGCGACTTGTGTCGACGCCGGGCGGACGGGAGCCTGGTCTTCCTCGGCCGGGTGGACCGCCAGGTCAAGATCCGGGGCTACCGGGTCGACCTCGCCGAGATCGAGCGGGCGATGGACGACTTCCCGGGCGTCGCCCGGTCCGCGGTGCTGGTCCGGGAGACCGCCGTGGGGAACCAACTCCTGGCCGCCGTACGGTTGTCGGCCGACGGCGCCGGGCTGGCCGGGATCGGCTCCTACCTGCGCGACCGACTGCCCGGCTACTCCGTGCCGCAGCCGATCCTGACCCTGCCGGAGTTCCCGGTCGGGCCGAACGGCAAGCTCGACCGGGATCGGCTGGCCGAGCTGGTCGCCGAGCTGGTCGAGGCCCGGGCGGAGTCGGGGCCGTCCTCGGACGGGGACGCGCTGGCCCGATCGATCGCCGGGTTCTGGGCGGCCGCACTGGGCCTGCCCGGGGTCGGGCCGCACACCGACGTGCTGGACCTCGGCGGGGACTCCATCCTCGCCATGCGCACCGTCGCCTTCCTGCGCCGGTCGGGCCTGCGCGTCCACTACGACGACTTCTACCGGCACCCGACCGCGCACGGCCTGGCCGCAGCCGCCGCAGCCGTACCGGTTCCGGCCTCCGCTCCGGCCGGGCGGACCGGAAGCGGCGACCGGGGGAGTCAACTCGCCCCCGCGCAGCGGTGGCTGTACCTCCAGCGGTCCGTCGACGACCTGCGGCACTGGAACCAGTCCGTCCTGCTGCGCTGCCGGACGGCCGTCGACCCGGCCGCGCTCTCGGCCGCGCTCGCGGCCGTCCTGGAACGCCACCCGGCGCTGCGGCGGCCCGTCTCGCCGGAGGGCTACGACGCACCCCGGCCGGTGGCCGACCTCGACCCGCTGTCGTTCTCCCGGATCCCGCGCGGGACGGCCCCGATCGCCGAGACCGTCGCCGGGGTCTGCACCGAACTCCACCGCAGCCTGGACCCGTTGGCCGGCCGGCTGCTGCGCGCCCACCTGTTCACCGGCCCGCCCGGCACCGACGACCGGCTCGCCCTGATCGCGCACCACCTGGTGGTCGACGGGCTGTCGTGGCGCATCCTGCTGGACGACCTCGCCCACGCCTACCGGGCGGTGCTCGACCAGAAGCCGGCCGACCTGCCGCCGACCCCCGACTTCTACCAGTGGGCCGCTGCCGCGCCGCCGCCCCCGGCGCCGGTGTCGCCTTCTCCGGAGTCCGCGCCGGAGTCCGTGGTCCGCGCGCAGCCGGCGGCCGTCGGCTGGACGCTCGACGAGGACGGCACCGCTCGGCTGGTCGGCCGCCACGGCGGCGGGACCGGCCTGGAGGCCTTCCTGCTGGCGGCCTTCGCCGACGCCGTGACCGGCTGGAGCGGCCACCCGCGGCTGCCCGTCGAGGTGGAGACCCACGGCCGGGACACCGCCGGCGATCCGGGCGAATTCCTGGACACCGTCGGCTGGTTCACCGCCGTCAAGCGGCTGGTGGTCGAGGCGTCGGCCGGCCCCGAGGGGGCCGCGCAGCGCCTGCGCGAGGCCCCCGTCCAGGCGATGGACGCACCCGGCACCCGCTCCGCCGTCGGGTTCAACTTCCTCGGCACCTTCCGGCTGCCCGACGAGCCCGCACTGGACTGGACCGTCGCGGACGAGCAGGCCGGAGTGGCCCGTTGCACCGGCGGAGACCCGCTGTACGACCTGCGGCTCACCGCCCGCATCGTGGAGAACCGGCTGGTCGCCGACCTGGTGTACGGGTGGCCCGGTCTGCCGCACCCAGCCGCCGAGCGGATCGTCGCCGCGTTCGCCGGGACGGTGGCCGCCGAGGCCGGTGTCGGTGCCGGTACCGCCACCCGTCCCGTCCGGGCGCCGCTGTCGACCTCCGGCCAGCTGCTCCACCCCGGCACCCGGGCACCCGCCGTACCGGCGGCCCGCACCACGGTGCGCGAACCCGCCCGGGTACTGCTCACCGGCGCCACCGGCTACCTGGGGCGGCACCTGCTCGACGCCTTCGTCCAGCGGGGCGCCCACGTCACCTGCTTGGTCCGGGCCGAGCACGACGCCGGCGCCGTCCGGCGGTTGGGCGCGGGCGCCGACGACGGCCGGATCCAGGTCGTCGCCGGGGACATCGACCGGGAGGGGCTGGGCCTGTCCCCGGCCGGACTGGCGTGGGCCCGGGGCGCGCAGCTCGTCGTGCACGCCGCCGCGGACGTCCGGCTGGTGGCCTCGCCCGACGACCTGGAGCGGACCAACCACACCGCGGTGCGGCGGCTGCTCGGCTGGATCGACGAGCACGCCCCGGCGGCCCGCGTCCACCACGTCTCCACGCTCGCCGTCGCGGGCGGCGTGGACGGCCCGCCCCGCCGCTTCAGCGAGGCCGACCTGCGGATCGGCCAGCACTTCCGCACCCCGTACGAGCGGACCAAGTTCGCCGCCGAGCAGACCGTCCGCGCCTGGGCGGCCACCGGGCGGGCCGCCTACCTGTACCGCAGCGGCCACATCGCGGCGCACAGCCGGACCGGCGCCTTCCAGGCCAACATCGGCGACAACCGGATCTACCAGCTGATCCGCGGCTACCTGCTGGCCGGCGCCGCCCCGCGCCGGCCGCGCACCACCTACGCGTTCTCCTACGTCGACACCGTGGCCGCCGGGATCGCCGCGATCGCGCTGGACCCGTACGCCGCGCCCGGCGCCTACCACGTCGAGAGCCCGCACGAGACGCCGCACGACGAGCTCGTCCGCTGGCTCGCCGGCCACGGCCACCCCGTCCGGCTCACCGACGACGAGGCCTTCGCGGCGGCGATCGCCCGGGCCGAACGCGACCACCCGACGGCGGCGGGGCTGGCCGCCGCGTGGTCCCTCCAGGAGGAGCGCAACGTCCTCGTGGACCGCGCGTACACCACCTCCGTGCTGGACCGGCTGGGCGTCCGGTTCGCCGAGCCCACCTCGCAGTGGTGGTCGGCCGCGCTCACCCGGGCCGCCGAGGCCGGCTACCTGCCGCCCGTCGCACCGCCGCACTGACTCCCGTCCGCCGCACTGACTCCCGTGCGTAGGACCGACCCCCGTCCGCCGCGCCGGCGCCCCGTGAGCCGCGCCCCCACCGACCCGTACCCCCAGACCCATGGAAGGCGGACCTCGTGTCCCAGCTCTCCCCGGTGCTCAAGCAGGCCACCCCCGTCGTCGCCACCCGCGGCGAAGGACTCCACCTCTTCGACGCCGACGGCCGCCGCTACCTCGACTTCACCTCCGGCGTGGGGGTGACCAGCACCGGCCACTGCCACCCGCGCGTGGTGGAGGCGGTGCGCGAGCAGGCCGGCCGGCTGATCCACGGCCAGTACACCACCGTGCTGCACGACCCCCTGCTCACCCTCACCGAGCGGCTCGGCGAGGTGCTGCCGCCAGGCCTGGACTCGCTGTTCTACGCCACCGCCGGCACCGAGGCGGTGGAGGCGGCGCTGCGGCTCGCCCGGCACGCCACCGGCCGGCAGAACGTGATCGTCTTCGAGGGCTCCTTCCACGGCCGCACCATGGGCGCGGCCGCGCTCACCACGGCCGGCAGCCGCTTCCGCGCGGGCATCGGCCCGGTGATGCCCGGTGTCGCGGTGGCGCCGTTCCCCGACGCCTTCCGGCTCGGTCTGAGCCTCGGGCTGAGCGAGGCGCAGGCCGTGGAGCACGCCCTGCGCGGACTCGACCAGGTGCTCGCGACCGTCAGCGCCCCCTCCGAGACCGCCGCGATGTTCGTCGAACCGGTGCTCGGCGAGGGAGGCTACGTGCCCGCGCCCGCCGGGTTCCTCGCCGGGCTGCGCGAGCGCGCGGACCGGCACGGCATCCTGCTGGTCGTCGACGAGATCCAGACGGGCTTCGGCCGCACCGGCCGGTTCTGGGCCCACCTGCACCACGAGGGCGTGGTGCCCGACGTCCTGATCACGGCCAAGGGCCTGGCCAGTGGCTTCCCGCTGTCCGCGATCGCCGCGCCGACCGACCTGATGCGGCGGGCCCGGCCCGGCTCGCAGGGCGGCACCTACGGCGGCAACCCGGTGGCCTGCGCCGCCGCGCTGGCCACGCTGGACGTCATCCGGGACGAGCAGCTGGTCGACAACGCCGCCGAACAGGGATCGCGGCTGCTGGACGGCCTGCGGGCGGTCGCCGCCGGAGCGCCGGGCGTCGCCGACGTCCGGGGCCTCGGGCTGATGATCGGCAACGAGTTCTGCCACCCGGACGGCTCTCCGGACCCGGACACCGCCAAGCGCGCCCAGCAGGCGGCGGCTGACCTCGGCCTGCTGCTGCTGATCTGCGGTATCCACCTGAACGTGGTCAGGATGATCCCGGCCCTGACCGTCACGGCCGGGCAGGTCGACGAGGCGCTGGCGCTCTGGTCCAAGGCGGTGGCGGCGGCCGCCGCCCAGCGGTAGAGAGGAGTGGTTCCGCACATGTACGACGACACGGTGTCCGAAATCGGCTGGAGCAGCGAGGAGTTGGAGGCGCGGCGGGAGCAGTGGTCGCTCCCGCTCGACGAGGGTGAGCGACAACTGCTCTGGGCGGACGCGCGGGCCGGACGGTGGGGCGCGGCCGAGCCGGTCCGGGCGAAGCTGCGCGCGCTCGTCCAGGGCGGTGCCCGTTCCGTCGGCGTCGCCCACGTCACCGGGCTGATGGATCCGACCGCCCCGGAGGAGGAGGTCGCGGCGGCCCTGTCGTTCCTGCTGCGGGACTTCGGCGAGATCGTCCCGCAGAACGGGCGCGGCGACCTCACCCAGGTGCTGCACGACCAGGACGGCGACGGCAACACCGAGCTCGGATTCCACTGCGACACCTGCGACCTGCTCGTCCTGCTCTGCATCCAACCCGCCTACAACGGTGGAGGGTTGACCAAGCTGGCGAGTGCGCGGCACGTCTACGACCTGATCAAGCGGGAGCGGCCGGACGCCCTCGCCACCCTCACCGAGGACTGGACCTTCGACCGGACCGGTCGGGCCGGGCCCCAGGTCGTGGTCTCCCCGATCCTCTACACCCAGAAGGACGGGACCATCGCCTGCTACTACCAGACCCGCACCGTCCGCTCGTCCCCCGACCGCGGCGGCCCGCCGCTGACGGACCGCCAGTGGGACGCGCTCGGTGTGCTCGACGAGGTGCTCTACCGGCCCGAGATCGCCTTCGGCCTCCCGATGGCCGCCGGAGACCTGCTGATCATCCGCAACAGCCGGGTCCTGCACGGGCGTTCGGCCTACGTGGACGAGCCTGCGCCGAACTCCCGGCGGATGCTGCGGATCTGGATGAACACGGAGGACATGTGACCGGGAGCGTACAGGCGCCGCACGGGCGGACGGCCGTCGTCACGGGCGGCGGCAGCGGGCTCGGCCGGGCCGTGTCCCTGGCCCTGCTGGGCGCAGGCTGGTCCGTCGCGCTGGCCGGGCGACGCAAGGACGCCCTCCAGGAGACCATCGCCCTCGCGGAGGTCGACCCCGCCCGGGTGCTGGCCGTCCCGACCGACATCCGCCAACCGGAGGAGGTCGCGGCCCTGTTCGACGCCGTCCGCGACCGCTTCGGCCGGGTCGACCTGCTGTTCAACAACGCCGGCGCCGCCGCCCCGCGCCGACCCATCACCGAGACCCCGTTCGAGGACTGGAACCGCGTCCTGGACACCATCGTCACCGGGGGCTTCCTCTGCGCTCGTGAGGCCTTCCGGGTGATGAGCACCCAGTCCCCGCAGGGCGGGCGCATCATCAACAACGGCGCGCCCTCCGCCCACGTCCCGCGGCCCAACTCCATCGCCTACACGGCCGCCAAGCACGCCGTCCTCGGCCTCACCAAGGTGCTCTCCCTGGACGGCCGCGCGCACGGCATCGCGGTCGGCCAGATCGACGTCGGCAACGTCACCCCGGTCGACGGCGGCCCGCAGCCCGCCGCCATGCAGGCGGACGGCACGATGGCGGTCGAGGCGACCATCCCGGTGGAACGCTTCACCGAGGCCGTCCTGCTGATGGCCTCGATGCCGCCGGACACCAACGTCCAGTCCCTGACCGTCCTGCCCACCACCATGCCGTACATCGGGAGGGGCTGAACCGTGCTGGTCAGCGCACGCTGCTTCGACGAGTACCGCGCGATGTTCGCGCTCACCGACGGCGACCTCGCCCCCGGCCGGCGCATCCTGGACTGCCCGGGCGGCGCGGCCAGCTTCACGGCCGAGGCCGGCCGGCGCGGCATCGACGCGGTGGCCGTCGACCGCGAGTACGCCCGCCACCGGGAGGACCTCGGCGTCCTCGTCGAACGGGAGACCCGGCACAAGCGCGACCAACTGGTCCGAGAGGCATCGGACTTCGTCTGGACGTGGTACGGCGACCCCGACCGCCTCACCCGGCAGTGGATCGCCAACGCCCGCGACTTCCAGGCCGACATCGCCGCCCGCCCGGACCGCTACGTCGCCGGCTCACTGCCCGAACTCCCGTTCGCCGACGACTCCTTCGACCTGGTCCTCAGCTCGCACCTGCTCTTCTCGTACGGCAACCGGCTGGACGGGGACTTCCACCTGGCGGCCCTCCTGGAACTCGCCCGGATCGCCCGCCGCGAAGTCCGGCTCTTCCCCGTCATGGTGTACGACACCGGTGTCCGCTACGGGGAGCTGGACGGGTTGCGCCAACACCTGGACGTCCTCGGGATCACGAGCCGCGTGGAGCGGGTGGACTACGAATTCCAGCCCGGTGACAACGAGTTGCTCGTGCTGTCGTGCGCCGACTACCGGCCGCTGGCGCGGACCGGGGCCGGAGCGCCGGGAGCCGACGCGTCGGTGCCGAGCGCCGCCGACCCGGTGCGGTGGCGGCACCGGGAGAACCCCTGACCTCAGGCCTGAGCCCTGCCCGTGCCCCTGGGCCCGACCCGCAACGACTCCCCGTTGGTCCGGGACCAGGGGCCGAACTGGGGGTTGGGGCAGAACTGAAGTAGCCCGCCCAGAGGGGGGAGCGC
>NZ_JBWKER010000039.1:0-25149 GCF_056435345.1 Kitasatospora sp. NPDC043950 | reverse complement strand
CGGTCCGTTGTCGGGCACTACGTCTGCCCTAGTCCCCTCCCTTTCTCCCCTCCCTCCTCCTCGCCCGTCCCGCTCCTCCTTCACGCCGGCCCCAGGGGCCTGACCTGGGCCTGGGCCCAGGCCCAGGTCACCCGCCCACGGGGGCGGATCCGGCGGCGCCGCCCCCGAGGTGGGCGGCAATCCTCCGCGCGCACTCCAGCGACTCGGTGCGCGAGGTGTCCACCTCCAGGTCGTAGCGCACGCCCTGGTGGACCAGCTCCGCCTGCGAAGCGGCCATCCCCAGGATCCGGTTCCCCCGGGCAAGCTCCCGGCCGGTGGCCACCGCCGCCTCGCAGCGGACCCCGACCCACAGCACGTCCAGGCCCACGAGTGCCTTCTCCCAGCGGAGTTGGGACTCCGACCGGCCGAGGAAGACCTCGTCGACGATCACCCGCGCGCCCGCCCCCGCCATGGCCGCGACCCCCGCGATCCACGCCGCCTCCAAGGCCCGGAACGCAGCCCCGACGCTCACCCCGCCATCGGCCGCGAAGCCGATGCCCCCGTCCGTATCGTGCAGGGACGCGGGCGCCGCCTCGATCAGGGTGTCGACCCCGACCGTCAGCCAGGGCTCCGGCAGCACCGCCTGCAGGCACCGGGCGATCCCGGACTTGCCCGAGCTGGAACCGCCGTTCAGCACAATCACCTGAGTCGCCATCCCGCCACCGTAGCCACTCCGGCACCACGTCCCAACCGGTTATCGGACGCCCGGCGAGAGCCTGGCCGCCGAGGGGTGGGGCGCGTCGGGAGGGGGTGGGACTGGTCACGGTCCGTGTCGACGTGGTGACGGCGCGATCACTCGTGCGGGGGAAAAGCGATGGTTGCGCTTTGAACAGTCGCGGTGGCTGGCCAGACTGGTCCTTCTCCGACCGGCCGGTCGGAGGTGGTGAGCGAGGGGGAGCACGGGCATGGGCATTTCGCCGTACCGCGGCATGTGCGGCCTCGCCGCCGAGCACCCCGGAGGCCCGGACCTCCTCGCGGGAGTCGCCAGACCGGCGCCGCACGGCGAGGCCGACGCCCTCCGCCGGGACGTCGGGGCGTGGCTGGTGGCGAGCGGCGTGCTCGGCGGTGACGTCCAAGGGTTCCTGGCACAGGGCCACCTGGACCTGGTGGCGGAGGCGTGGGGCGACGTTCCCCGGGGTCCGCGGCTGGTCGCGGCGGCGAAGTGGCTGGTGCTCACCTGGATCCTCGACGACCGCTTCGACGACCAGTGGATCGGCGGGCCCGTCACGGCGGCCCGGCGGACCGTCCGGGCACTCACGGACGTCCTGGGCGGTGGTTCGGGCGGCGGTTCGGACGGCGTTCTGGGTAGCGTTCCGGGCGGCGGCTCGGGTGGCGGCTTGGGTGGTGCTTCGGACGGCGGTTCGGATGGCATCGAGCCGCCCGGCGACGCACTCGTCGAGGCGTTCGCGGTGCTGTGGCGGGAGACGGCCGAGCTGACGCCGCCGCAGTGGCGGTCGCGCTACGCGGCGTACTTCCGCGCGTACCTGGACACCTCGCTCGGCTACCTCGACGAGACCCCGCTCCGCGACACCGCCTTCCGCGACACCGCCTTCCGCGACACCGCCTTCCGTGACACCCCCTTCCAGGACCTCGGGGCCGCCGCCCCGGCCGGCGCCGTGCAGACCGTCCCCGAGTACCTCCGCCGACGGGACCAGGACGGCGCCGTGTCGTGCGCGGCGGGCTGGATCGAGCTCGCCCACGGCCTGGACCTCGCCGACGAGGTGTTCCGGCACCCGAGGGTGGCGGACCTGCTGATGCGCTTCAACCACGTCGTCTGCTGGGTCAACGACCTCTACTCCGCAGAGGGGGAGTCCGCCGCCGGGAACGGCAAGAACCTGCTGCGCTCGTTCACCGTCCACGAGGGCCTGGCCCCCGAAGAGGCGTCGGCCCGGCTCGGGGCGCTGTGCGAGGCCGAGTCGACGACGCTGGAGTTCCTGGCGGACGGCATCGCCCGCGACCCTTCGTCGCCCGGCGAGGTGCGGGCCTTCGCCCTCGGACTGGTCCGCTTCACCCGCGCGCTCATCCACTGGACGGCGACGGCCGCCCGCTACCATACGGAGTCACCGCGATGATCCCCCGTCCGCCCGGCGGCCTGCCGCTGCTCGGGCACCTGGTGCCGTTCCTGCGCGACCCGCTGGCGTTCCTGCGTTCCCTGCCCCGGTACGGCGGCCTCGTCCAGATCAGACTGGGGCCGGTCTCCGCGGTGGTGGTCTGCGACCTGGAGCTGACCCGGCACGTCCTGCGCGAGGACCGGGTCTTCGACAAGGGCGGGTTCCTGTTCGAACGGGTCCGCGACTTCGCCGGCAACGGCCTGGTGACCTGCCCCCACGCTGACCACCGCCGCCAGCGCCGCTACGTCCAGCCCGCCTTCCGCGCCGACCGGATCGCGCGGTACACGGAGGTGATGGCCCGGGAGGCCCGGCGGCTGGCCGGGTCCTGGAGCGACGGGCAGGAGGTCGACATCACCGCCGAGTTGAGCCTGGCCGCCGGGCGCAGCCTGGTCTCGACCTTGTTCACCCGGCTGCCGTTCACCGGCCTCCAGGAGACCGTCGACGACTTCGTGCTGCTGATCGGCGGCTCCTACCGGCGCATGCTGCTGCCCCACCGGCTCAACCGGATCCCGCTGCCGGCCAACCGCCGCTACGACGCCGCCCGCAGCCGGCTGGTGCGCCTGGTCGACGAGGTCGTCACCGCCTACCGCGCGGATCCGGAGGACCGGGGCGACCTGGTGTCGACGCTGGTGGCCGCTGACGCGGGCGGGCAGGCGCTCTCCAACGCGGAGGTCACCGACCAGGTGATGACGATCTTCGCCGCCGGCTTCGACACCATCGCCAACTCCACCGTGTGGGCCCTGCACCTGCTCGCCCAGCACCCGGACATCGCCGATCGGGTCCGGGCCGAGGTGGACGCGGCCCACGTGGACGCGACCGGGGTGACCGTGCTCGGGGTGAACGCGCCCGAGGCGGACGCGCTCGGTGTGGACGCGGCCGAGACCGACGCCACCCCGGCGGCCGGCACGTCGGCGAGCGTGGACGGGCTGGAGCTCACCACCCGGGTCGTCCGCGAGGCCGTCCGGCTGTACTCCCCGGGCTGGCTGCTCACCCGCGTCACGGCCACCGACACCGAACTCGGCGCGCACCGCCTGCGCGAGGGCACGACGGTCGTCTACAGCCCCTACCTCCTGCACCGCCAGTCCGCCCTGTTCCCCGACCCCGACCGCTTCGACCCCGAGCGGTGGGTGGGCGTCCACCCGCAGCGCGGCCCGTTCATCGGCTTCGGCGCGGGACCGCGCCGCTGCGTCGGCGAGCAGTTCGGCATGACCGAGTCCGTCCTGCTGCTCGCCACGATCATGCGGGCCTGGCGGCTGGAGCACGTCCCCGGCCGGACCGTCCGCGAGCTGCCGCTCGCCACGCTGCGCCCCGGCCCGGTGTGGATGCGCGCGACCCGCCGGGACGGCCTCGCCTCCACCGGAGCCGCCGGGTGAGCACGGCCCTCGTCCTCGGCGGCGGCCTGGCCGGCACGCTGGCCGCCGCCGCCCTGGCGCCGCACGCCCGGACCGTCACCGTTCTCGAACAGGACGTCCTGCCCGTCCTGCCCGGCCCGCGCCGGGGCCTGCCGCAGGGCGAGTTCAGCCACATCCTGCTCGGCGGCGGCGCGGACGCCGTCGAGGAGGTCCTGCCCGGAACGCTCGACGCCCTGCTCGCCGCCGGCGCCCACTACCGCTCGATCCCCGCCGGCCTGCTGATGCGCCTCGGGCCGGGCTGGCTCCAGGGCTTCGACTCGCCGGCCTACCTGATCGCGTGCAGCCGCCACCTGCTCGACCACGTCGTGCGGCGGCGGCTGCGCGAGCAGGCGAACGTGACGGTCCGCGAACGCACCTCCGTCCTCGGCCTGGTGGGCGGCCCGGGCCGGATCGTCGGGGTCCACATCGAGAACCCGGACGGCTCGCGGGAGACCCTGCGGGCCGACCTGGTCGTGGACGCGACCGGCCGCCGCTCCCGCGCCCCGGAGTGGCTGCGCGCGCTGGGGGTCAAGGGCCTGTGCGAGGAGACGGTGGACGCCGGACTCGCCTACGCCGCCCGGGTGTTCGAGACGCCGGGCGGAAACGAGGGCTTCCCGGTGGTGAGCATCGTGCCCGTCCCGGGGCGTGGCCGGCCCGGTCGGGGCGCCACCATCATCCCGATCGAGGACGGGCGCTGGATCGTCACGCTCTCCGGCACCCGGGGCGGCGAACCCGCCAGGGGCGAGCGCGAGTTCCACGACTTCCTGAAGGCGCTGGACCACCCGGTCGTCCACGACCTCGCGCGCGCCGCCCGCCCGCTCGGCCCGATCCGCACCTGCCACGGGACACTGAACCGCCGGCGCCGCTACGAGTGCTACGAGGGCGGCCCGCTGGCCGGGTTCGCCGCCACCGGCGACGCGGTGGCGGCGCTGAACCCGGTGTACGGGCACGGCATGACGGTCGCCGCCCAGTGCGCCGCCGCCATCCGCGCCGCCGTCGACAGCGAAGGCCTGCATCCGGGGGTGAGCGCACTGATCCAGCGGCGGATCGCCAGGGTCGTCGACACGCCCTGGGACATGGCCAAGGACCAGGACGAGGGCTTCCCGGACGCGCTGTCGAGCCACCCCGCCACCGCCGCCGGGCCCGCCGCCGTGTTCACCCGCTGGTACACCCGCCGGGTGCTGGGCGCGGCCCTCACCGACCCCGCCGTCTCGGCCGCCTACTTCGAGGTGTTCTCCCTCGCCGCCAGACCCGCCCGGCTGGCCAGGCCCGCGGTGGCCCTCGGCGCACTGCGACCCCGGCGTGCCCACCCGCCGACCGCCGGCCAGGCGATCGCCCGCTTCCCGGGGGTGGCCGCACTGGCCGGGCCGTACTGACCGGCCCGGACGGTCGGAACCGCCCAACCTCCCGCTCCGGCACTCCAGTTCGCGCCGTCGCCGTCGTCGCCGCCCTCGGGCGCCCAGGTCCCGTCCCGCCAAGATCGGTCGGACGGACCCGGGGCGACCTGACGGCGTCGGTCACCGAGCCGCCGCGGCCATGGCCTCGCGAACGGTGATCAGGCATGGATCGCAGTAGCGGTCCGGGCCCGCCGACTCCCCGCCGCCCGCGGCCGGCGCGACGCGCTGGGCGGGTTCGAGGAAACGTCCGCACAGGGACGTCGACGAGTCGTTCTTCGTCACCACGTGCCACACCACGGCCGGCGGTGACACCGCCGGGTCGTGCTCGGCCCACATCTCGTACACGGCAGCCTCCCGAATCGCTGGGGCCCGGTCACCCCATGCAACCTCCCTCCCCGGCGGTCGGCCACCGGACGGGGCCCGGTGGGATGGCGCGCGGGCGGTCGGGGCCCGTCCGACCACTCCCGCCGGGGCGCGCGCCGCGCTCCTCCGGCCGGGTTTCCCTTGTCGTGGTGGCCGGTTGCCCCTGGCGTTTCGGTGTCGCGTCAGTAACATGAGTTCCCCTCACGTTCACGTCAGGAGGCAGTCATGCCGGACCGCTACGACCTGCCGACGGGGTTCCGCTGGGGCGCCGCCACCGCCGCCTACCAGATCGAGGGGGCGGTGACCGAGGACGGCCGCGGGCCCTCCGTCTGGGACGTCTTCGCCGCCCGCCCCGGAGCCGTCCGCGACGGCCACACGGGCGCGGTGGCCTGCGACCACTACCACCGGTACCCCGAGGACATCGCGCTGATGAAGAACCTCGGGCTGGACGGCTACCGCTTCTCCATCGCCTGGCCCCGCGTGCTCCCCACGGGCAGCGGTCCCGTGAACCCCGCCGGACTCGCCTTCTACGACCGCCTGGTGGACGCCCTCCTCGACGCCGGCATCACCCCGCTCCCCACCCTCTTCCACTGGGACCTCCCGCAGGCCCTGGAAGACGGCGGCGGCTGGTTGAACCGCGACACCGCCCACCACTTCGCCGACTACGCCGCGATCGTGACCGACCGCCTCGGCGACCGCGTCCCCGCCTGGATCACCCTCAACGAGCCCTTCGTCCACACCGTCTTCGGCTACGCCCTGGGCACCCACGCCCCCGGCCGCACCCTGATGCTGGAGGCCCTCCCGGCCGCCCACCACCAGCTCCTCGCCCACGGTCTGGCCGCCTCGATCCTCCACGACCGCGGCCTGGAGGTGATGCTCTCCAACAACCTCACCCCGGTCGAGCCGGCCACCTCCTCCGACGCCGACCTCGCCGCCGCCCAGGCCTACGACGCCCTCCACAACCGCCTGTTCACCGACCCTGTCCTCCTCGGCCGCTACCCCGACCTCTCCGCCCTGGGCGTCCCCGACGACCTGTACGGCGCCATCCACCCCGGCGACACCGACCTCATCGCCGCCCCCGGCCTCGACGGCCTCGGCCTCAACTTCTACAACCCCACCCGCATCGCCGCCCCCACCGAGCCGGGCCTCCCCTTCGACTTCGTCGACATCCCCGACGTCCCCCACACCGCCTTCGGCTGGCCCGTCGTCCCCGACGCCCTCCGCCAACTCCTCCTCAACCTCCGCGACACCTACGGCAAATCCCTCCCACCCATCACCATCACCGAGAACGGCTGCTCCGTCACCGAGTCCACCACCCCCGACCAACCCCGCATCGACTTCATGTCCGCCCACCTCGACGCCCTCGCCGCCGCCATCGCCGAAGGCATCGACATCCGCGGCTACTACACCTGGTCCCTCCTCGACAACTACGAGTGGGCCGAGGGCTACCACCAGCGCTTCGGCCTCATCCACGTCGACTTCGCGACCCAACAGCGCACCCCGAAGGCCTCCTACACCTGGTACCGCGACCTGATCGCCGCCCACCGGACCCACCGATCGAGGTCGTAGCAGCCGTTGCGGCCGGAGCCGTCGGCGAGCCGGCGCAGCGATCGACCCCGTCTTCCGGCCGTGGTCGCTGTCCGCCGACTCCTGAACCTGGGTCCAGTCGGCCCGGACAGGTTGGCGGCTCACTCGGCGCCGACCGGGTGTGCCTCCCCGCACTGCCGCGGCGACTCCTGCGAACCGCGGACCTTCGGCGTCGGTTCGAGCTGATCGGAGCCGCTCCTGCCCACCGGCCGGCTCCGGGTCCGGTCCCTTCGACGGCGTGCGCCCGGCCGGTCGCGGGGCGGGTGAGCCGTTCGGTGTTGCGGCGGGACATGCTGCCACCTGCGCTTCGCCCCCATCAGCGTAGTGTGGCCCGCTCGTGCCCGGGGCGCGGTGGATCATGGGTGTATGGCCAGAGACACGGGCCGCTCCTCCTGGCTGCCCCTGCGCCGATCGGGTAGCCGTCGTGAGCGGCGACACCCACGCTCAGCCCCGCGGGAGCAGTCGGCGCATCGCCTGTGGTCGGTGATGAGCATCCGGAGTGTCGCCGGTCAGATGTTCGTCCTACAGGTGCTCATCGTGCTGTTGCTCGTGGTGACGGCCGTCGTCGTGCTGCTGGTCCAGTCCCGCAGCGACCGGTTCGACGCGGCGCGCGGTCGCACGCTCGCCGCGGCCCAGGCGTTCGCCCACGGTCCCGGCCTGGTGGCGACGATGCAGGGCCCCGACCCCAGCGCGGTGCTCCAGCCGCTGACCGAAGAGGCCCGCACGGCTGCCGGGGTCGACTTCATCGTGGTGACCGACCGCAACGGCATCCGGTACACCCACCCCGATCCGGAGCTGATCGGCAAGATGTTCATCGGCACCATCGGGCCGTCGCTGCACGGCCAGGTCACCGTCGAGGACGTGCACGGCCCACTCGGCTCCGAGTACCAGGTGGTCGTCCCGGTGGAGGACTCCCACGGGGCGGTCGTGGGCATCGTGTCGTCCGGGATGAAGGTCTCCAACGTGAGCAGCGCGTTCAACCGCCAGCTGCCGGTCGTCCTGGGCGTCGGCGCCTTGGCGCTCGGCCTGGCCACGGCCGGTACGGCGCTGGTGGGCAGGCGTCTGCTGCGGCAGACCCGCGGCCTGGGGCCGGAAGAGATGACCCGGATGTACGAGCACCACGACGCGGTGCTGCACGCGGTGCGCGAGGGCGTGGCCATCGTCGGCGGCGACGGCCGGGTCCTGCTCGCCAACGACGAGGCGCGCCGCCTGCTCGACCTGCCCGCCGACGTGGAGGGGCTTCCCGTCGCCGACCTCGGCCTCGCCCCCCGCACGGCCGAACTGCTGATCTCCGACCGCGCGGTCACCGACGAGGTGCTCCCCGTCGGAGACCGCCTGCTGGCCGTCAACAGCCGCCCCACCGACAGCGGGGGAGGCCCGGCGGGCAGCGTCACCACCCTGCGCGACTCCACCGAACTGCGCGCCCTCGCGGGGAAGGCCGAGGTCGCCCGCAGCCGGCTCAGGCTGCTGTACGAAGCGAGCCTGGCCATCGGCACGACCCTGGACGTCCGGCGCACCGCGGAGGAGCTCGTCCGGACGGCCGCCCACGAATTCTGCGACTACGCCACCGTCGACCTCGCCGAGGCGGTCCTGGACGGCGAGGAACCACGGGCCCTGGTGGTCGATGCCCCGGTGGAGCTGCGGCGGGTGGCGCTCGCGGGCGTCCGGGACGATTCGCCGCTGTACCCCCAAGGGGAGCTGGTCAGGTGGGATCGGGGCACCCCGCAGGCGGCGGGTTTCGTCAGGGGGCGCCCCACGCTGGTCGCCGAGCTGGCGACCGACGCCGGCTGGCGCATGCAGGACACCGAGCGCACGCAGGCGGTGCTGGAGTTCGGCCTGGCATCGCTGATCGCCGTTCCGCTGTCGGCACGGGGCGTGCTGATGGGCATCGCCTGCTTCTGGCGCAGCCGTGACCGAGGTCCCTTCGAGGACGAGGACCTGTCCCTGGCCGAGGAGCTGGCCGCCCGGGCCGCCGTGTCCATCGACAACGCCCGCCGCTACACGCGCGAGCACACGATGGCCGTCACCCTCCAGCACAGCCTGTTGCCGCGCGCGTTGCCCGAGCAGAGCGCCCTCGACATCGCCTACCGCTACCTCCCCGCCCAGGCGGGGGTCGGCGGCGACTGGTTCGACGTCATCCCGTTGTCGGGCACCCGGGTCGCGCTCGTCGTCGGGGACGTGGTCGGCCACGGCCTGCACGCGGCCGCGACCATGGGCCGCCTGCGCACCGCGGTCCAGAACTTCTCCACCCTCGACCTGCCGCCGGACGAGCTCCTCGGACACCTGGACGAACTGGTCGCCCACATCGACCAGGAGACGGCGGCAGCCGAGGGCGAGCTCGCGATCACCGGCGCCACCTGCCTCTACGCCATCTACGACCCCACCACCGGCATCTGCGCCCTGGCCCGGGCGGGCCACCCGCCGCCCGCCCTCGTCCACCCGGACGGCACGGTGGAGGTCCTCACCCTTCCCGCCGGTCCGCCGCTCGGCCTGGGCGGGATGCCCTTCGAAGCCACGGAGGTGCGGGTGCCGCAGGGCAGCAACCTGGTCCTCTACACCGACGGCCTCATCGAGGACCGCACCCGCGACATCGGTGTCGGCCTGGACGTCCTCACCGCCACCCTGGCCCGCGCCGACCGATCGCCCCAGGAGGTCTGCGACGCCGTGCTCGACGCCCTGCTGCCCGTCCGCCAGACCGACGACATCGCCCTGCTCGTCGCCCGTACCCGGGTGCTGGCGCCCGATCGGACCAGCGAGTGGGACGTGGCCGCGACCCCCGAGGCCGTGGGCAGGGCGCGGGCCGAGGCGACCCGGCAGCTCACCGAGTGGGGCCTTGAGGAGGCCGTGTTCGTCACCGAGCTGGTGCTCAGCGAGCTGGTGACCAATGCCATCCGCCACGGGACCGAACCGATCAGGGTGCGGCTGCTGTACGACCGCACGCTGATCTGCGAGGTCGCCGACACCAGCAGCACCGCCCCGCACCTGCGCTACGCGGCCGCCGAGGACGAGGGCGGTCGCGGCCTGTTCCTCGTTGCCCGGCTCGCCGAGCGCTGGGGCGTGCGCTACACCCCCTGGGGCAAGATCATCTGGGCCGAGCAGTCGCTGCAGCCGAGCGCCTCGATGGCCTGGCCCGTGATCGAGTAGCCCGTGATCGAGTAGCCCGAGTAGCCGGGGGAGGCCTGTGGTGGTCGAGTAGCCGGGGGAAGCCCGTGTGGTCGAGCCGGATCAGCCGGTGGTGAGCACCATCCGGAAGCGGGCCTTCCCGGCGAGCATCTTCTGGTACGCCTCCTCGGCGTGGTCCAGCGGCACGGTCTCGGTCATCGGGCGGATGCCGTGCAGGGCGCTGAACGCCATCGTGTCCTCCACGTCCTGCGCGGTGCCGGACGGGTGGCCCCGGACGACGTTGGCACCCATGAGCAGTCCGGCCGGACTGATCGCCATCGGAGCGGTGTCCGCCCCGATCACCACCAGCTCCCCGCGGGGGGCCAGCCCGTCCAGGGTGGACGCGATGGCCTCGGAGTTGCCGGCGGTGGCCAGCACGGCCCTGGCGCCGCCGAAGGACTGCAGCGCCTCGGCGACCGGGGTGCCGGCGGTGCTGTCGACGTAGTGGTGGGCGCCCAGTTGCTCGGCGAAGCCGGCCTTCTCGGCGCCCCGGGCGATCGCCACGGTCTCGAAGCCCATCGCGACCGCGTACTGGACCCCGAGGTGCCCGAGGCCGCCGAGCCCGAGCACCGCGACCAGGTCGCCGGGCCGGGCGGTGCTGCGCCGCAGCCCGTTGTACGTGGTCACGCCCGCGCAGGCCATCGGCCCGGCATCGCCCGCCGTCAGTTCGTCGGGGATCCGGGCCAGCGCGTCGGCGGGCGCGATCACCTTCTCGGCGAAGCCTCCGTCGTACGCCCATCCCGGGACCTTCAAGTTCCGGCACACGATGAAGTCGCCCTGGCGGCACGGCTTGCAGTGGCCACAGCTGCCGCCGAACCAGCCGACCGCCACCCGGTCACCGATCTGCCATCCACGGTCCCGAGTGCCTTCGCCGAACTCCTCGATGTGCCCGGCGATCTCGTGTCCGGGCACCTCGGGGAACGACACGCCCGGTAGCGCGGCGTTCACGAAGAGTGTGTCGGAGTGGCAGACGCCGCACGCCTCCACGGCGATCCTCACGTGGCCGGGTCCCGGCTGCGGCACCTCTCGCTCGGCCGGTCGGAGCGCACCGCCCGGGGCGGTCGCCTGTGCCACTCGATAGGTACTCATTGTCAGCGCTCCTCCGGGAAGATGATCAGCGCTCCTCCGGGAAGTCGCCGCCGTGCGTCGGCAGGCTGCTCAGGGGTCCGTCCGGGAGGTCTTTTCTTCACCATAAGGCCGCACGGGACACTGCGCAGGGCAGTGGGAGCAGCAGGCCGAGGAGGCATTCGGCCGGGTCGGCGGGGTGAGTTGGCGGTGTCGGCTTTGATGACGGCCTGTTCGGTGGACCGAGGGCCACCACCGGCGCCACGGCCTCGTCCGTGTCGACTTCGTCCGAAAACACGGCTCGTGCAAGCTTGTTGACATCTCTTACGGCCGGCGCGATCCTGCGGGACTCCGAAGGGACCCGGCCCCGCTGTACTTGCCGCTGTACCTGCCGCGCGGCCGGGTCCTCGGGGGCTGGTGGTCAGCTGAGGGTGCGGAGCGCGTCGGCGTCGTACGGGCGCAGCTCGGCATGGCGGCCGGAGAGGACCTTGGCGGCCCACTGCGGGTCCTGGAGGAGGGCACGGCCGACGGCGACCAGGTCGAACTCGTCGCGCTCCAGCCGGTCGAGCAGGTTGTCGATGGCCTGGACCGGGGAGCCCTCGCCCCTGAAGGCACCGACGAAGTCGCCGTCCAGGCCGACCGAGCCGACGGTGATGGCGGGGCGGCCGGTGAGCTTCTTGGTCCAGCCGGCCAGGTTGAGGTCCGAGCCGTCGAACTCGGGGACCCAGTAGCGGCGGGTCGAGGCGTGGAAGGCGTCGACGCCGGCCTCGGCGAGCGGGGTGAGGACCGCCTCCAGCTCCTGGGGGGTCTCGGCGAGGCGGGCCTCGTAGTTCTCGGACTTCCACTGCGAGTAGCGGAAGATCACCGGGAATTCCGGGGAGACGGCCGCTCGCACCGCGGCGACGAGCTTGGCCGTGAACTTCGTCCGGGCCACCGGGTCGCCGCCGTAGGCGTCGGTGCGGCGGTTGGTGCCCGCCCACAGGAACTGGTCGAGCAGGTAGCCGTGGGCGCCGTGCAGCTCGACGCCGTCGAAGCCGATCCGCTCGGCGGCCGCGGCGGCCTCGGCGAACGCGCCGATGACGGCGTCCAGATCGGCCCGGGTCATCGCCCGGCCGGTTCCCTCGGTGCCGTCCAGCCGGATCCCGGACGGGCCGACGGCGGGAGCGTCGGCGAACGGCGGGTCGCCCTGCCGGCGCACCATGCCGATGTGCCAGAGCTGCGGCACGATGGTGCCGCCCGCCGCGTGGACGTCCTCGGCGACGCGAGCCCACCCGGCCAGCTGCTCCTCGCCGTGGAAGCGCGGGATGTCGTCACTCTGGCCGGCGGACTCGTGGCCGACGTACGTCCCCTCGGTGATGATCAGGCCGACGCCCGAGGCGGCGCGGCGGGCGTAGTACGAGCGCACGTCCTCGCCGGGCACGCCGCCAGGGGAGAACCTGCGGGTCATCGGCGCCATCGCGATGCGGTTGGGAACGGTCAGCCCGTTGAGCGTGACGGGCCGGGACAGGATTTCGGCCGCGCGGGAGGCTGCGGGCTCGGTGACGGTCATGGGATCCCTCGTGGGTGCCGGTGGAGTGCGCCGGGGCGGAATTGGTTGCCTGTGCAAACAACCCGGGCGGCCCCTGCATTTCGCCGACGGCGCGAAACCCGCTGTGATCAGCGCCACTGCGCGCCGGAGGGGGCGGCCGTCTCGTCCGGCCCGGCCGTCTCGTCGGGGCCGGACGTTCGTGCCCGGCCGTGGCCCAACCCGTCTGCTGCGGTGCGGACTTGGCGGCCGTCCGGGGCGGGCGGGCGGAGCCTGGCTACAATCACGACGTGTTCGACGGCCTGAGGGCTTCCGCCGGCGCTCCGGACTCGTCCACGTCGGCTTCGCGGCGCAGTGACTTCGCGGCGCACCGACTTTGCGGCGCAGCGACTTCGCGGCGCAGCGGCGCACCCCGAAGGCCTCCTACGCCTGGTACCGCGACCGATCGCCGACCGAAGGAGCTGACGATGACTCCACGACAGATCGCCGACGACTACGTGGCCCGGGTCGCCGCACACGATCCCGTCACCTCCACGTCCCTGGGCCTGGCCCCGGGCGACGACCGGATGCCCGACCTGTCGCCGGACGGCGTCGAGGAGACGGTCCGGCTCGCACGGGAGGCGCTGGCGCGCCTGGACGCAGTCCCCGAGGCCGGGCCCGACGGGGATCCGGCGGAGCTCGTGTGCGCGCGGCTGCTGCGCGAGCGGCTCGACGCCGAGGTGCGGGTGCACGAGGCCGGCGAGAACTTCCGCGCCGTGCGGAACCTGCACACTCCGGTGCACCAGCTCCGGGGCATCTTCACGATGATGCCCACCGCCACCGACGACGACTGGGCCCCGGTCCTGGGCCGGCTGCGCAACCTGCCCGCCGCGCTGGACGGCTACCGGGCCACGCTGGCGGAGGGCGTCGCCCGCAAGCTGCTCGCCGCGCCCCGCCAGGCCGACGTGCTGTGCGCGCAGCTCACCGCGTGGACCGGCGAGACGGCCGGGGGCCCCGGCTGGTTCGCCGAGTTCGTCACCCCCGCGCCGCAGCGGCTCCGCCCCGAACTGGACACCGCCGCGAACGAGGCGACCGCCGCCGTGGCCGCGTTCCGGGACTGGCTCCGCGACAGCTACCGGTCCGCTGCGGAAGGCACGCCCGACGCCGTCGGCCGCGAGCGCTACCTGCTCGGGGCCCGCCGGTACACCGGCGCCGACCTGGACCTGGACGAGACCTACGACTGGGCCTGGGAGGAGTTCCACCGGGTCTGGGCCGAGCTGCGCACGGAGGCCGAACGGGTGCTGCCCGGCGCCACCGTCCGGGAAGCCCGGGCCCACCTGGACCAGCACGGACACACCGTGCGCGGCGCCGAGCAGATGCGCGGCTGGCTGCAGCAGCTCACGGACGACGCGATCGAGGCACTCGACGGGCGCCACTTCGACATCACCGGCCCGCTGCGCCGGGTCGAGACCAGGATCGCCCCGGCCGGCAGCGCCGCCGCGCCGTACTACAGCGGGCCGAGCCTCGACTTCGCCCGCCCGGGCCGGACCTTCCTCCCGCTGGCCAACGGCGACGCGCAGGAGCGGTTCCGCACCTGGCGCCTGGTCAGCACCTGGTACCACGAGGGCGTCCCCGGGCACCACCTGCAGCTCGCCTCCTGGACCGCGGCGGCGGAGCAGCTGTCCCGCTACCAGGTCACCCTCGGCAAGATCAGCGCCAACGTGGAGGGCTGGGCCCTGTACGCGGAGCGGCTGATGGACGAGCTCGGCTTCCTCACCGATCCCGGGCGCCGCCTCGGCTACCTCGGCAAGCAGATGATGCGCGTCGCCCGCGTCATCGTCGACCTCGGCATGCACCTGGAGAGCGTCATTCCGGCGGGCTCCCCGTTCCACCCGGGCGAGCGCTGGACTCCGGAGCTGGCCACCGCCTTCATGGCCGACTACGTCGGTCTGGCGCCCGTCCACCTGCACAGTGAGATCGTCCGCTACCTCGGCCGGCCCGGCCAGGCCATCGGTTACAAACTCGGCGAGCGCGCCTGGCTGGCCGGCCGCGAGGCGGCCCGCCGCCGGCTGGGCGCCGACTTCGACCTCAAGCGCTGGCACATGAAGGCCCTGCGGCAGGGCTCCCTGGGCCTGGACGACCTGGAGGCAGGCCTGGCAGCGCTGTGACCGCCGGCTGACGGCCCTGTGCCCGCCGTCGATCGAGATGGACGTACGGACGCACGGACGCACCCGGCCCGGAGACTCCGCCGGGTGGAGTGAGCTGCCCGGTCGCGGGGCACCAGGCCTCCTGCCACCGGTGCCCCGCCACCGTCGCCCGTCCAGCATCCTGGCGTCCGGCTGTACCGCCAGGAAAACCCCAGCTCAGGTCGCATCCCCACCGAGATCGCCCACCGGCTCGTCAGAACGAGGTGTCCGGAGAGGCTCCGGGGGCCGTGGGGTCGACAATTGAGGTGTCGTGGGAGTTGCGGGCCCTGCCTAGGCCGAGGTAGTGAGCAGGACGTCGCAGTACCGAGCCTTCGCGCCGTCAGCCACCCGACCGCGGCCTTGTCGAAGAAGGCGAGCGCCCCCCTCGTTGCGGCCGAGCGACTCTAGTGCGCGGCGAGCCGCGCGCACCCATTTGCCGCTGTCGCATAGATGTTCGTTTCAGCGGGGGTTGGGATTGGATGGACCAGATGAGACTCGGCGTATATAAGACATCACGCGGCGTGTAATCGGCCATGTTGTTGTTCTCTCCCTCCGGCTTCGGCTGTCACCCCCATCCTGGAACGTTCGTCACCGACCGAGGGGAGAATGGTGAGCGTTCCACGGCGACATGCGGGTGATCCCGATGTCATCGGCCAGACCGCTGCGCTGGTCGGGTTCCTGCGCGAGGTCGTACAAAGCAGCCATCAGAGGCTTCGGGACACCCGCTCGTGGAGCCCGCTCTGGCTGGCGGACCTTCCGGTGAGGGTGCCCCGGCCGTCCGACGAGGACGATCGGCCGTTGCTGATCTTGGACCATGTTCCGCAGGCGGCAGCGCCGGAACTTCCGTCGGTGCTCGAAGGGTGGATCGACGAGCGGCTCTGCCAGGACGCGGATGCTGTGGATCCGCCTCTGGCGGAGGAGGGCCCCTACCGGAGGTGGGTGCCGGGGGCAGACGATCGCGATCGTTGGCAGGACGGTGAAGCAACCGTTGCGAGGGAAGAGGCAGAGGAAGTCCTGCGGGCGTACGGGCCGTGGCTCGCGCGCTGGCGGCTTTGGGCCGAACGCGAGCGGGTGGAGAGGCCGCAGCGGGAGCTCTACGAGAAGGTCTACCACTGGCACCAGCAACTGGTGCAACAGGACGACCAGTATGAACTTGTGCTCGCGGTGGGCCTCCTGACCTGGAGCGAGCCGAATGGCGGGGTGATCCACCGGCATGTGCTCTCGCGCCGGGTGGAGACCCAGGTGGATCGGCGGACCGCGCGGATCACCGTACGCCTCACGAGCAGCGGGGCGGTCCGCTTGGAGGACCGGGACTTTCTCGACACGGACGACGGATGGGTGGCGGAACGCTCTGCGGCGTTCGGCGAGGAACTCTCCGCGAGACCCCTCCACCTGCTGAGCGGGGAGGCGCTGGAGTGTCTCGCCCAGTGGCAGGACCTGGTACTGCCCCGGCCAGTCGCGTTCAGTGCCAACTGGCGCCCTCCGGCGGGGCCGGAGGTGGGGGCCAAGCTGACCTTCGCGCCGGCTCTCCTGATGCGACCCAGGGATCGTAACGCGGTGCTGGGCTTCTACGACCGCATCGCCGAGAGCGTGGTGTCGGAACGCCAGGCCCCCCTCGGACTAGCGCAGTTGGTGATGTCACTGGATCCCGAGGACAGGAAGAGTTGGGGCGGAAGGCAAGCCCCCGCTCTCTTCGGTGAAGAGCCGCTCTTTCCCGGCAAGACCAACGCCCAGCAGCGCTCGGTCCTCCAGCGGCTGCAGCGGGATACCGGCGTGGTGGTGCAGGGACCGCCGGGCACCGGGAAGACGCACACCATTGCGAACCTGGTCTCCGCACTGCTGGCGCAGGGGCAGCGGGTCCTCGTCACCAGCGCGCGGGACCAGGCGCTGACGGTCCTCCGGGACAAGCTGCCCCCGGCCGTCCGGGACCTCTGCGTACTCCTGCTCAGTAGCACTAGTCAGGACGGCGCGAACGAGCTCGAACGCACCATCAACGCGCTGAGCGACCAGGTGGCGATGGGTGACACCGACCAGTTACGAGAGGAGATCCGCCGACTGACCCAGCGCCGGTACGAGGTGCGCAGCAGGATCAAACTGCTGACGGAGCAGGTGATCTCGTTGCGCGAAGCGGAGGTGTACCAGCACCCGGAGGTCGCTCCGGGCTACGCGGGGACGCTCGCTGCGATCGTGCAGACGGTGCAGGACGAGGCGGTACGACTGAGCTGGATCGGGAGGCTGCCCGACCGGGCTCCGACGGTGCCTCCGCTGTCGCCCATTGAGGCGGAGGAGTTGCTCGCACTCTTGAGAGAGGGGGCCGGGCAGTGGGCGGAGTCCGGCGTGTTCCAGTCGGCCGAGACCCTGCCGACGCCTGGCCAGGTCGCGGCAGCCCTCGCCGCGAGCCAGTTGAGCATCAGCGGGCTCTCGTCGGCCGCCGTCGAGGTGCGAAACGTGCTGGCCTCGCTGGAGACCTCTGCCACCGACCGGCTGACGGCACTGCTCGACTCCGGTCGAAGTCGGCTGCACCGTCTGGGTGTTCCGTGGGAAGCCACACGTTGGGGAGGTACAAGCTGGGTGGTGTGTGCCCTGACGGATCGGCTCGCGCGGCGCCACTCCGATCTCTGGCAACGCGTCACCGATGTGGCGGATGTCCTCTCCGAGGTGGCTGGCGGTCTCGACCGGATCGGTCTGCGCACGGTTGTCCTTCCGGACGCACTGACGCCGGAGCGTGCCAACCGTATGGCGGCTACGATCCCCGCTCTGACGAAGTACCTTGCCGGGGGACGCCAGTTGCGCACACGATTCGCGTCCAAGGCACAGCGAGAGGCTGATGAACTCCTGAGCACCTGTCGGGTGGACGGGAAGGCGCCGGCCACCGAGGATGATTTGAGTGCTGTCCTGGCGTACTTGCAGGCCTACACGGCACTCGCGGCTGTGGCTGGCCGCTGGGAACAGGTGGATGCGGCCCTTGCGGAGGCGCCGTTGGAGGTGCGGTTGGCCGCGATGCGTGAGCGGTACCGGCATCTCGCCGAGGTCGACGAGTTCGGCCGGATCCGCGAGCAGGTCGACGAACTCCTCGTGCGCGACGGTGTCTACCTCGACCTGACCCGCCCGCAGGCATGGCAGGACTTCACTGAGGCCGTGTCGGCGCTGGCCGGGCGGCAGCGCGCGGAAGCGGCGTCGGCGAGGATCGAGCGGTGGGACCAACTGCTGCGCGGCGTGGACGACGGCGCGGCGCCGCCAGTCGAAGCCCTCGGTATGGCTCAGGCCCTGGCCGACCGTGACGTGGACCGGTACACCAAGGAACTCGAAGCGCTCGCTGCGGCCCAGCGGCGGGACCACCGGCGGCGGCGTTGCGCAGAGCTACTGGAAGGCTTGCGGGCTGCGTCGCCCGCCCTCGCGGGCCGACTCGAAGCCGAGGCCGAGAACCCGGCCTGGGACGAGCGGCTCGGCCGGTTCGGGGAAGCGTGGGCGTGGGCGAGGGCGTGCCGGTTCATCGACGACGAACGCGCACCCGGCCGGGAGCAACGTCTCGACGGTGAACTGAGCGAGCATGAGGCCAAGCTTGAGGAGTTGACGGGGGACCTCGCCGCCGCTCACGGCAGGCTCCATTGCCTGGTCCGGATGACTCCGGAACAGCGTTCGGCTCTGCAGGCCTACCGCACTCACATGGCTTCGTACGGCAAGGGCAAGGGGAAGAGCGCTTCCCAGTTCAAGGCGGCAGCCCGCAGCGCGATGAACATCGCCCAGGGCGCTGTGCCGGCCTGGGTGATGCCCATCGGGCGGGTGGCTGAGATGATCCAGCCGAGGCAGGACGCCTTCGACGTGGTGATCGTTGACGAGGCCAGCCAGGCCGGTATGGACGCGCTCTTCCTGCTCTGGCTCGCGCCACGCATCATCGTGGTCGGTGACGACAAGCAGTGCACACCCCCGGTCACCGGATACGGCCGCACCCAGCAGATCCAGGACCGGCTGACCGCGCACCTCCCGGAAGTTCCCGCCCACCTGCGTCAGCTCTACATGCCGCACTCCAACCTGTACCAGCTGCTGTCGGCACTCTTCCCGGCGACGATCCGTCTGCAGGAGCACTTCCGCTGCATGCCCGAGATCATCGGCTGGTCGTCGGAGACCTTCTACACCCCGCCGGGTCTCATCCCCCTCCGGCAGTACGGCGGAGAGCGGCTCGATCCACTGCTGACCCACTACGTCGAGGGCGGAGTCGCGGAAGGGCGCGACAGTCGGATCCGGAACCCGAAGGAGGCTGCGGCGATCGTCGACTGCCTTGCCGAGCTGACCACTGATCCGGCGTACGAGAACAAGACCATGGGCGTCATCGTGCTCCAGGGGACGTTCGGCCAGGTCAGGCTGCTGGAACAGCTGATCGAGCAACGCCTGCCCGCTCCGGTACGGGAACGCCATCGCATCCGGGTGGGCACCCCGGCGCAGTTCCAGGGGGACGAGCGGCACGTCATCCTGCTGTCGATGGTCGTGGACCGGGTGCGGCGCATCGCTGGGGGAATGCGGAGCGAGCAGCAGGCGTACAACGTCGCGGCCAGTCGCGCGCAGGATCAGATGCGGCTCTTCTACTCCGTGCCGCTCGACCAGCTCAAGTCCGGCGACCTGCGGCTCAATCTGTTGGGATACATGCAGAATCCGCCCGCAGCTCTGGCAGAGGCCGCCGATATCGGCGCCGTGCTGCCAGATGTGCGTCGCACTCCCTTCGACTCCCTCTTCGAACAGCAGGTCTACCTGCGGTTGAAGGACCGCGGGTACCACGTGGTGCCGCAGTATCCGGCCGGAAGTAAGCGCATCGATCTTGTTGTCGTCGGTGCACGAGGTCGACTGGGTGTGGAATGCGACGGCGACTACTACCACTCGACCCTCGACCAGATCCGGCACGATCACCAGCGCGACCGCGAACTGCAGCGCGTCGGATGGCGGTTCTGGCGCATCCGCGAGAGCGAGTTCAGGTTCGACCCGGACGAAGCCTTGGCAGGTCTGTGGCAAGAACTCGACCGCCAGGGGATCCACCCGGCCAACTACTGCCGATCGTCCGCGCCGCCGGGAGACGCGCAGCTGTGGGCGCCGCTCGAACTGCCGGGCGGTGCGGAGCTCCCCGACGAGGGGGCGGAAGACCATGAGCCCGAGGTGGCGAAGAGCCTCGACGACGGGGACGGAACCCACACCGGATCCGACCCCAGCCCGGAATCCGATTCGACCGAAGGAACGGTATGAGCCAGTCCCAGACCAGGCAGCACGACCTCACACTCGACGAGAACACCCTCACGGAGCTTGCACGCGTCGTCGCGGGCGACGATGACCTCTACTACCGCCGTGGTTTTGAGATTGCGGGTTTCCTCAAGCGGGCTGGCTGGCAGGGCCTTCCTGAGTACGACGGCCAGTACCGCAGGGACTGGGCGACCGAACTGCTGTTGGAACGACGGGATCAGCCGGGGGAGATCGAGAAGGTACTGCTCAGGTTGGCAGATCCCCGCGAGTACCTCGATGAGCCCGGCCTGCTCGCCGACGTGGTGGCGGCGGTCAATTCCTTCCTCATCCACGAGGGGTACCGGTTGGAGAACCCCGGCGGCAGCGCCCGGCTCGTTCCCTGCGACCCGGCGTTGGCGCATCCGACGCACTACGGGGCCGCCGAGCTCAAAGTCGTGATGGCTGACCTCATCGCGGACGAGGCCATGGCCGATCTCCTCCAGTGGCGGCTGGACGAGGCCCGGACGTGTTACGCCAACGGTGCCCACGTCGCGGCGATCATCATGCTCGGCTCCCTGTTGGAGGGTGTGCTGCTTCGGACCGTGGTGGAACGCGACCCCTCCCTCCTCGGTCGGGAGTCCGAGGACAGCGTCAACCTGGACAAGTTGATCAAAGCGTGTCACCGGGCGGGGTGGATCGGCGCGGATGCCGAGAAGTTCAGCCACGAACTGCGCAAGTACCGGAACTTCGTCCACCCCAAGGCGGAGTCCCGAGAAAGCCACCGGCCGGACCGCGACACCCTGAGCATCTGCTGGCAGGTGGTCAACGCAGCCCTGAACGACCTCGATGAGACGCACCCTGGCCGTGCGCGATAGCCGACCGGAGACCGACCGACACCGAGCTGCGGGAACCGCAACCCACTGAAGGAGAGACCCTGGTGAAGAAGGCAGCTGCCGTATTGAAGGACCTCGCCCAGCCATGGAACGTGTCGATCCACTCGACCTCCGGCCTGGCTGGGAGCGTCGCGGAAGTCTCCGAGTCGGACAACAAGGAACGGCGAGAGAAGAACCAGGAACTGCTGCGGCGAAAGCCGGGACTGGGCGCCGTGCCCGTCGGTGACCGCAGGCAGTCGATCGAGCTCGCCCCGTGGAAGCTGCTGCACACGCTCGGCCGGGCCAACGTCCTGGCGCGGCAGGGAGCGGGCCGGGGGCTGGCCGAACACTGGGCGAGCCTCAAGTACTGCCAGGCGCTGGCTGGTAACCACGGGAGGTTCATGACGCTGTCCGACGAGGGCCGCAATCCGATGCGCCACTACAAGGCGGTCCAGTCGGGGGAGCTGGGGATCGGGTTCGCCCTGGCCGTCGCCCAGGAAGTCCTCAGGCGGCGGTACCCGGACCACTCGGTCTCCGTCATCGATGCTGAGATCGCTCTCCGGGCGGGGTGGACGTTGACCGGCAAGGAGGACTCGTCTCATCGGGCAGCCAAGCGTCCGCATTTCTTCCTGGAGGTGTGGAAGCCTGGCGAGCCCTCCAAGGTAGTGCTCGTTGCCTGCAAGGGCCGGCACGGCAAGGCTGCGCAGGTACACGCCCAGTTGTCCACCGCGGCAGCGCACGTCGAGGCGGTGCATATCGGAAAGCCGGACGAGACGCCGGCCATGGTGTTCGGCACGGAGATCCCGGGCAAGGACCCCATCACCCTCCACCTGCTGGAGACCCAGGGGGACGGGGTGTTGCACCTCCCCGCCGGAGCCCGTGAGATCGACCTGGATATCCCGCCGGAGGACCATGCCGTCGTACCGGGAATCGACCTCGCGTGGGGGACCGGTGAGAAGCCCCGAGTGGTGTCCGGTTATCACGTGCGGCCAGAAGACTACACATGGTTCCGCCGCGTCCTCGCGCACGTGGACGCGGCGGGTCTGATGGCCTTCTCGGGAGGGGGCGAGCCCACTGCGCGCTATCTGTCGCAGCGGCAGGGGAAGCGCCACTTCGAGCATTACACGCATGCGGGGACGGGCATCGTTCAGGACATCGCGTACTCCATGCACGGCATTGACTTCGTGGGCACCGACCACGTCTTCCGGCTGAACGGCACACGGGTGGAGGCCTTCTCTGGGATCGCGAGGGACCTTTTCGAGGACCTCGCGGCCGGCCGGGTCGAGCAGTACCGGTACAAGGCCCATGCCCTGCGTTCGGAATGGCCCGAGGAGGCGTGGGACGCCAAGTGGGACGGGCCCGTCTCACTGAGCCAGGACGGTTCGGTCATGGCCATCAGGGTCCTGCGCTGACCTTCGGCCGGTAAAGCGCGACTCAGGCGGCCGCGGTGAAGGGGATTCGTCTTCACCACGGCCACCGGGCGGCCGGGGTGTGGTCCGGAATCCGGGGCGGTCGGCGGTGCCTGGATGGAATCATGTGGACGCCCGGAGAGGGTGCCGCATGGTCGAGTCGGGACAGGAGCCGTAGGTGGGAGAGAGGCAGCGGGCCGTCCGGAAGCCCAAGGTCGTGCTCGCGGACGGGGAGCGGCTCCATGCGGTCGCCCGCGCGGTCGTCGACGATCACCAGGGTGCTGTCGAGCACGTGCGCCGGGCCGCGGCCGGTCTGCGGGGCCAGTTGGTCCGCGACGAACTGGACGGCATTCCCGTGGCCCGGCTGAAGGACGTCACCGAGGGGCGTCTGCGCGTCGGAGCGTTGGAGGCCGCCGGGATCAGGACCGTGCGGCAGGTGGTGGACACCACGCCCTACACGCTCCAACTGCTGCCCGGAATCGGAGCCCAGAGCGCTCTCCAGGCCATCGCCGCCGCCGGGCAGATCGCCCGGGCCGCCGAGCAGGCCGTGGCGATCCGGCTGGACGTCGACCACCAGGACGCGGCCGGCACCGCGCTGGTCGTCGCACTCCAACGGCTGGTCGCCGCCGGGCCCGAGGCGAGACGGGCCAGGGAACTGGCGGAGCGTGTCGCCGGCGAGGCCGCCGCCCTGATCGCCGCCGCCCAGCCGGCCCGGGGCGTTGTGAGAGGCCTGTTCGCCGGGCGGCAGCGCCGACAGGAGGCGTTCGCCGCGGTCGATCGGTTGGACGCCCTGCTCGCGGAGACGGAGGACCGAGGAGCGTCCATGCTCTTCGCCCAGGCCTCGGTGGACCTCCTCCGCCCACTGGCCACGGACATCGAGGCCTGGGCGGAGTTCGAGGTCCGCTCGGCCGACTTCTACAGCATTCTGGGCGAGTTCGCGGGATCCGGCTCCGACGGGCTCACCGCCTCCGAAGGCTTCCTCCCGGAGAGCCTGTCGGACCGGGTCCGGGCCGAGCCGCTGGACGACACCCGGTGCACGGTCTCGCTCCGTGGCTACCAGGCATTCGGTGCCCGCTTCGCCCTCGCACAGAAGCGGGTGATCATCGGCGATGAGATGGGCCTCGGGAAGACGATCCAGGCGATCGCCGCGCTCGCGCATCTCCGGGCGCACGGGAGCGCACACTTCCTCGTCGTCTGCCCGGCCAGCGTCCTCATCAACTGGATCAGGGAGATCGAGTCGCGCAGCACGCTGAGGGCGTTCCGATTCCACGGCCAGGAGCGGGAAGCGGCGCGCACCGAATGGCTCGGCAGCGGAGGTGTCGCCGTCGTGACCTTCGACGGACTGCGTCGCCTGGAGGTCCCGGAGGACGTCACGGTCGGCATGGTCGTGGTGGACGAGGCCCACTACGTCAAGAACCACAGCACGAAGCGCTCGCAGGCGGTGGCCGAGTGGACCGACCGCGTCGACCGCGTCCTGTTCCTCACCGGCACCCCGATGGAGAACCGGGTGGAGGAGTTCCGGAACCTGGTCCGCTATCTGCAGCCTGATCTTCTGCCCGGAATCCACAGCAGTTCGGCCGCCGCAGGCCCGACGTCGTTTCGCAAGGCCGTTGCACCGGCCTACCTGCGCCGCAACCAGCGGGACGTCCTGACGGAGCTCCCCGACGTCGTTCATGTCGACGAATGGGAGGAACTGTCGGCGTCCGATCTCGTCGCCTACCGCTCGGCGGTCGCCGAGGGGAACTTCATGGCCATGCGCCGTGCCGCGTACGCGGACCCGGCAGGGTCGGCGAAGCTGCTGCGGCTGATGGAGGTCGTCGACGAGGCTGCGGAGAACGGGTTGAAGGTCGTTGTCTTCTCGTTCTTCCGGGATGTCCTGCGGGTCGTCCAGGACGCTCTGGGGCAGCGTGCTCTCGGCCCGCTCGACGGAGGCCTGGACGCTGTCCGACGACAGGACGTGGTGGACGAGTTCGCCGCCGTGCAGGGCCATGCGGTGCTGCTGAGCCAGATCCAGGCCGGCGGCGTGGGACTGAACATCCAGGCGGCGTCGGTCGTCATTCTCTGTGAACCCCAGGTGAAGCCCACCATGGAGAGCCAGGCGATAGCCAGAGCCCATCGAATGGGCCAGGTCCGGCGTGTACAGGTGCACCGCCTGCTGGCCGCGGACAGCGTCGACCAGCGGATGGTGGAGATTCTTCGCGCGAAGAGCCAGCTGTTCGACGACTACGCGCGCCGCAGTGACGTGGCCGAATCGACTCCTGAAGCGGTCGACGTCTCGGAGCAGTCGCTGGCTGCGCTGATCGTGGAGGAGGAACAACTGCGCCTCGCCCGGACGGCTGCCGACGGTGCTGCGACCTGACGCCGTGACCGGGGGCGGTCGCACGTCCGTCGCTCGACGTTGTGGCGGGGCCGGCAGGGGCCGGCAGGGGTAGACCTGTGCGGTCCCGGGCTGGGCGTTTGTTTCGGGGCGCTGAACAGGGGTACTGTCTCCCAGTCGCTCGGCAGGGAGCACCGGACACGCAACGGCGCGGACGGTCCCGGGGCGGCCAATCCTCTTGAAACACCACCTCCTGGTTCGGGCTGGGTCGCGTCTTGTCGCGGCTTGGTTCCTATTCGGCGTGTTCGTTTTATCGGATTGCGGCCGATTCGCTTTTCGGAGCGGGGCTCGGTTAGAGTTTGAAACGTCGGACGGGGCATAAAGCCGCAGAAGACGCCAGTGAGTTGGATGAACGAAGCGCCGGAAACGGAGCGGAAAACGTCTGATAAGCTGGGAACACGAAAGAACGAAGCGCCCGGAGGGCCCGCTGGAAGGCGGTCCGAAGGAAGTGTCCGTTCCTTGAGAACTCAACAGCGTGCCA
>NZ_JBWKER010000038.1:10125-97874 GCF_056435345.1 Kitasatospora sp. NPDC043950 | reverse complement strand
CCCCCCTCCCCCCCCCCCCCCCCCCCCCCCCCCCCCCCCCCCCCCCCCCCCCCCCCCCCCCCCCCCCCCCCCCCCCCCCCCCCCCCCCCCCCCCCCCCCCCCCCCCCCCCCCCCCCCCCCCCCCCCCCCCCCCCCTCTGCGGGGCTCTCGGGGATGCCCCGGGCTACCCCGTCCTGCTCAGTGCTATTCGATGTTACTCGGTGCTACTCCGCGCGGAGCATCGCGTCGACCACCCGGGCGGAGGCCTTGCCGTCGTCCAGGTCGCAGTACGCCGTGCGGAACGCGGCGGCCTTGTCGGCGTACTCGGCCGCGACCTCGCCGACCCGGCCAAGCGCGTCGACCAGCTCCTCGGAGGTGGCCAGCAGGGGGCCGGGCGCCTCCGCCTCGAAGTTCAGGCTGAAGCCGCGCAGGTTGTCGCGGTAGTGCTCCAGGTCGTAGGTGAAGAACAGGATCGGCTTGCCGGTCGCGGCGAAGTCGAACACGCTGGCGGAGTAGTCGGTGATCAGCACGTCGGCGATCAGCAGCAGCTCCGCCATGTCGGGGTAGCTGCCGACGTCCCAGATGTAGCCGTTGCCGGCGCCCGGGATCTGACCGCACATCATGCTGTGCCGGCGCACCAGCAGTACCTGGTCGTCGCCGAGCGCGGCCTTGGCCGCCGCCAGGTCGAGCCGCAGGTCCAGCTGGTACCCGCCGTTCGGCCGGCGCCGGTCCTCGCGCCAGGTCGGCGCGTAGAGCACGACCTTCTTGCCCTCGGGCAGGCCGAGCCTTTCGCGCACCTGTTCGGCGGTCTTCTCCCGGTCGGCCGCGAAGAGCAGGTCATTCTTGGGCGAACCGCTTTCGAGGATCTCGCCCTTGTAATCGAACGCGCGTCGCAGGATCGGGGCCGACCAGCTGTTGCCGGCCGCCAGCAGACTCCAGCTCGGCACCTCCCGGGCGAGGCCCTTCAGGTAGTTCGCATCCGTGAACCAGACCTTCTCGAAATCGAGGCCGATCTGCTTCAGCGGGCTGCCGTGCCAGGTCTGCAGGACCACCTGTCCGGGGCGGCGGACGAAGAAGTCGGGCAGGTGGGTGCTGGTGACGATGTACTTGGCGGTCGCCAGCGCCTCGAACCACTCCGGGCTCCACAGCCGGATCGCGCTCGCCGACTGCGGCAGATCGGCCTGGAGGTCGTCACTGCCCCACAGGTGCTCCAGCGGCAGGCCGCGGCGGACCAGCTCCTCGTGGACCGCCCGCGGCGAGTCGGCGTACAGGCCGCCGAGGCCGACGTTGTACAGCACGGTGTCGCGCACCGGGTGCCGGCGGGCGTTCGGGTAGTCGACGAACCGCAGCTGGCGCAGCCGGTAGCCGCTGCGCTCCTCCGGCAGCAGCGCCGAGTGCGACTCCAGGGAGAGGCCGTCGTGGTGGCGGCGCTCCAGCACGATGCGCTTGCCCCGGGACTCCACCTCCAGCGGCATCGCGCCGAAGCAGTCCGGCGAGATCAGCGCGTACGAGCTCGGAAGCTCCTCGGCCACGGCGCCGACCGGGCGGAAGAAGACGTTCCAGGTGCCCTGGGCGAGCGGCACCCGGCCGGCGAAGGAGGCTGTCGGCACGGCGGGCAGCGCGGTCCGGAACCGTCCGTCCGCGATCTCCACCGGGTAGACGTGCTCCTCCTCGCGCCAGTCGTGGCGGACCACCAGCTCCCAGCGGTGCGCGCCGGACAGCGGGAACGAACCGCTGAGCAGGAAGCCGTCCGCGCCGCGGGCGGAGACCTCGTCCACCACCGGCTGGAGCAGCTGGTCGGAGAACTGCAGGTACCCGCTGGGGGAGGGCTTGGAGTAGAGCGCCCGGCGCTGGTCGGCCGGGGCGTCCGGGTTGAGCGGCAGGTGCAGCTGCGCCGGGGCGTTGCGGTCGTCCCAGGTCACCGGGACGGTGCTGCCGTCGGCCAGCAGCAGCGCGGTGTCCCAGCGGTCACGGCCTCGCTCGGCGGCCACCGGGTCCAGCTCGGCCCAGGCCTCGCGGACGGCGGTCAGCTCGGCCGCCGGGAAGGACACGCTGAACGGCTGCAGGCTGCCGACCGGCGCGCCCAGCTCCAGCGGGAAGGCCAGCTCGCGGTCGGACTCGACGTGGGTGAGCCGCAGCCGGGCCCCGGCGAAGCTGGAGCCGGAGCGGGCCGCGCCCGACACCTCGACCCGGCCGCCGTGCGAAGCCAGGCCGGTCACCCGGGCCTTGACCGTCTCCACCCGCAGGTAGACGGAGCCGTCCCGGACCCACGGCACGATCCGCACGTCCGGCTCGACCCAGTGCGCCGGGATGTACTGCGCGGTGTCGCTCCAGCCGGCCCAGACCCGGCCCTTGTAGACGCCGCCCTTGCCCGCGCCGGCCACCAGGACGCGCCAGTTGCCGTCCTTCCACTGGCCGCGGTGCTTGAGCTTCTTCGGGTCGACGCCGACGGTGAAGCCGGCCCAGTCGCAGCTGTACAGGTCGTGGTGGCAGCTGGCGGTGGCCTCGGGGCTGTACTGGGTCTTCATCGGCACCGCGATCACCCGGCGGCCCTTGGCCTCGCGCAGCACCAGGGTGCGGACCATGTCGTGCTTGCCGGCCGCGCCCAGCTGCTCCGGGTACGCGTGCCCGGTCAGCTGCAACCGCCCGCCGACCCAGGCCGTCTCGTACAGCCGGCTGCGCATGACCAGCGAGTTGTCCAGCTTGAGCACGCCGGACGGCACGCTCTTGCGCCCGCCGCGCAGGAACGGGTAGTCGGCGTACGGGCGCAGCAGACCGCGGGCCTGGACGCCGCCGTTGCTCTCGCCCTCGTACTTGATCTGCTCGACGAACTCGTCGATCCGGCCCTGGAGGGTCAGGTGGTACTTGAGCCGCAGCGGTGCCCGCAGCTTGCGGACCTGCTCGGGGCCGATCGCCCGCAGCAGCCGGCTGACGTTCTTGACGTAGGCGTCCCGGTACTCCTTGTCGCCGTCCACGACGGACCAGAAGAACATCGGGATCTCCTCGACGAGGGTGTTCTCGTCGTAGGAGCGCAGGTACTGGGCGAAGCGCGGATCGGTCTGCTTGCGCAGCCAGCCGCGGACCAGCTCGACCGAGGTGACGCGGTCGATCAGGCCCTTGGGGTTGGTGCGCATCTGGGTGATCGACATCTCGCCGACCTCGCGCTCGCGCCAGTGGTAGATCGGCTCGCAGAGCACGTCCACGCTCTTGGCGAGGTAGTGGTGCGGCACGCTGACCGGCGCGTCCTCGTACAGGATGCCCTCGGGGTAGAGGATGCCGGCCGCGTCGAAGAAGGAGCGGCGGTACACCTTGTTCCACGCGGTGCGGTCGGTGACCAGCGCCGGGATCTCGGTGATGTGCGTCTTGAGCTTGGTCTCCCTGAACGGCTTCGAGTGCCCGCCGGACTGGTAGTAGCCCACCGCGCGGAACCGCAGCACGTTGCCGGTGGCGAAGTCCGAGCCGGTCTCGTCCAGGGTGTTGATCATCAGCTCGTACGCGCTCGGCGGCATCGAGTCGTCACTGTCGACGAAGCACAGGAACTCGGCGTCCGGGTCGATGTGCCGGATGCCGGTGTTGCGGGCCGCGCCGAGGCCCTTGTTCACCTGGCGGACCAGCCGGAACCGCGAGTCCTTGGCCGCGTACGCCTCGGCGAGGGCCGCGCTGTCGTCCTTCGAACCGTCGTCGACCATGACGCACTCGAAGTCCGTGAAGGTCTGGGCGGCGATCGAGTCGAGGCATTCGACCAGGTAACGCTCGACGTTGTAGATCGGAACGACGATGGAGAGGCGGGGAGCCATCGGCTACGCAGGCCTTTCTCGGGAAGGAGCGTGGCAGCCCGGTGAGGGCCTGACCGCACTTTGGATCGGTGCGTACGTGCGCACCGATCCTACCTCCGGGCCATGGGGCCCTTCGGGGCCACTACGCTGGGCCCGTGCCCCGCTTCAGCGTGATCGTCCCCGTGTACCAGGTTGAGGACTACCTCGCCGAGTGTCTCGACTCGGTGCTCGGCCAGGGCGGCCCCGACCTCGAACTGATCGCGGTGGACGACCGCTCCCCGGACGGCTGCGGCCCGATGCTCGACGAGGCCGCCGCCGCCGACCCGCGGATCCGGGTGCTGCACCTGCCCGAGAACGTCGGCCTCGGCCGGGCCCGCAACGCCGGCCTGGAGGTCGCCACCGGGGACTACGTGATCTTCCTCGACAGCGACGACACGCTCACCCCCCAACTGCTCAAGAGCGTCGACGACCGGCTCGCCGCCACCGGCGACCCGGACGTCCTGGTCTACGACTACGCCCGCACCTACGCCGACGGCCGGATCACCCGGGCCGCCTCCGCCCACGTGTTCGGCGCCGCCTCCCCGGACGTCTTCGACCTCGCCGCCCGTCCCGACCTGCTCGACCTGCTCCAGGTG
This sequence comes from Kitasatospora sp. NPDC043950, assembly GCF_056435345.1. Taxonomy (NCBI): domain Bacteria; kingdom Bacillati; phylum Actinomycetota; class Actinomycetes; order Kitasatosporales; family Streptomycetaceae; genus Kitasatospora; species Kitasatospora sp. NPDC043950. The sequence goes on along the minus strand of NZ_JBWKER010000038.1, from coordinate 93,484 downwards.
GTCTGGAACAAGGCCTACCGCCGCGACTTCGTCACCGCCCAGCAGCTGGTCTTCCCGGCCGGCTACTACGAGGACACCCCCTGGACGTACCCGGTGCTGCTCGCCGCGGCCCGGATCACCCTGCTCGACGAGGTCGGCGTGCACTACCGCCAGCGCCAGGAGGGCGGCAACATCCTGGCCACTGCCAGCCGCAAGCACTTCGACGTCTTCGCCCAGTACGACCTGGTCTTCGCCTTCCTGGACCACCGCCCCGACCTCGACCACTGGCGCCCGGTCGTCTACGGCCGGATGCTGCACCACCTGAACACCGTCGTCTCCAAGCCCGGCCGGATCCCGCCCGGCGACCGCCGCGAGTACTTCCGCCGCGCCGCCGCCCACTGCGCCCGGCTCCGGCCGGCCGGCTACCGCCCGCCGCCCGGCGTGGACGGCGTGCGCACCGAACTGCTCAGCCACGGCCGCTACGGCGCCTACCAGGCCGTCCGCGCCCTCGCCCGGGCCCGCCGCCTGGTGAAACGCTAGAATCTGCGCCGAGCCTGACGGCCATTCGGAGGACGGGCCGGTATAACCGGTCGGGTGGACTTCCTGACCCGCCTCCCGGTCATCGGCCCGCTCGTCACGTGGGTGCTGCGCAGCCGCCCGTACCGGGTGTACGAGCACTTCTCCGCGGCCCGGGGCAACCGGCTGGCCGGTGCGGTCACCTTCTTCGGCTTCCTCGCCCTGTTCCCGCTGCTCACGGTGGGCCTGGCGATCGCCGTCTCGACGCTCAGCAGCAGCCAGGTCGCGGACCTGCAGAAGCACATCTCCGACCAGCTGCCGGGCATCTCGGAGGCGCTCAACCTGCCGTCCCTGGTGGCCAACGCGGGCGCCGTCGGACTGGTCAGCGGGGCGCTGCTGCTGGTCTCCGGCCTCGGCTGGGTGGACACCATGCGTACCTCGATCCGGGACGTCTGGCAGCTGCCCGACGACGACACCAACGTGGTGCTGCGCAAGGGCTGGGACTGCGCGGTGCTGGGCGGCCTCGGCGTGGTGTCGCTGATCTCGGTGGGCGTCTCCACCGCCGGGACGACGCTGGCCGGGCGGATCGCCGACTGGACCGGCCTGCCCAGCGGCTACCTGCTGACCGGGGTCGGCGTGCTCGTCGCCATAGCGTGCGACACGCTGCTCTTCGCCTACCTGCTGGCGCCGTTCCCCGGGATCGGCGGCCAGCGCCGGCGCGACGTGCTGCAGGGCGCGCTGATCGGCGCGGTCGGCTTCGAGCTGCTGAAGGTCCTGCTCGCCTCCTACCTCGGCTCCGTCGCCGGGAAGAGCCTGTACGGGGCCTTCGGCGTGCCGGTGGCGCTGCTGCTGTGGATCAACTTCGTCTCCCGGCTGCTGATGTACTGCGTGGCCTGGACGGCGATGGCCGATCCGGTGGCCGCCCGGGAGCGCACCCGGGAGCACGCCCGGGCGCTGCTGGCGGCGGCCGACGAGGCGGAGGCGGCCGCGGACACGACGGCGGCCCGGCCCCGGGAGGAACCCTGAGGCCGGGCCGTCCGTCCGGCCGTCACCAGCCGGAGGCCCCGCGGCGGCCGCGCCGCAGGACCAGCACCCCGTAGCCGGCCGCGGCCGTCACCAGCACGACGGCCAGCCAGCCGCCGAGGCCGAGCCCGTCGTCCTCGGCGGCGGCCGGGGCGGCAGTGGGGGCGGTGCCGGGCCGGGTGGCGGGGGTGGAGTGCGGCGGGGGCGCGCCGGCGGTGCCGCCGGCCTGGCCGGAGGGCTCGCCGTCCGGCGGGAGCTCGTCGACCAGCTTGCCGACCGGCTGCACCTTGCCGGCCGCCGCGAAGCCCCAGTCCAGCAGGGCCGCGGTCTCGTCGTAGACCTTCTGGTAGCTGTCCGGGTGCATCACGGTCACCAGCAGGGTGCGGCCGTTGCGTTCGGCGGCGCCGACGAAGGTCGAGCCGGCGTTGGTGGTGAAACCGTTCTTCACCCCGATCAGGCCGGGGTACTTGCCCAGCAGGCGGTCCGTGTTGGCGATCCCGAAACTGCCGCGCTGGCCGGTGTTCTTGTCCACCGCGCCCGGGAACATCGCCTGCCGGGTGGCGCAGTACATCCGGAAGTCGGGGTTGCGCAGGCCGGCCCGGGCGAACAGCGACAGGTCGTAGGCCGAGGAGAGCTGCCCGTCCATGTCGTAGCCGTCCGGGGAGATCACCCGGGTGTCCCGGGCCTGGAGGGCGTCGGCGCGGGACTGCATCTCGGTGACGGTCTGCTCCACGCCGCCGTTCATGTGCGCCAGGACGTGCACGGCGTCGTTGCCCGAGCTCAGGAACACCCCGCGCCACAGGTCCTCGACCCGGTAGTCCAGGTTCTCCTTGATGCCGACCAGGCTGCTGCCCTCACCGATCCCGAGGATCTCCTCGTCGGCGACCTTGTGCACCGTGTTGCGGTCGAACTTGGGCAGCACGGTGTCGGCGAAGAGGATCTTCAGGGTGCTGGCCGGGGCGAGCCGCAGATGCGGGTTGCTGGCCGCCAGCACGTCGCCCGACGTGGCGTCGGAGACTATCCAGGACTGGCCGGTGAGGTCCCTCGGCAGGGCCGGGGCTCCGGCCAGCGGCGAGACCTGGATCCCGGAGCGCCCGAGCCGCTCGCCGCCGACCGCGGAAGCGGCCGGGGGCGGCTCCTGCGGGGCAGCGACCGCCCCCGGGGCGGCGAGCAGGGCCGGGAGGACCGCGGCGGTCGTGACGAACAGATGCGCGAATTTCTGACGACGTGTGGACACGCGCAGACCGTACCCACTCCGGGGCATCCGCTGTGCGCCACACCGGGCCGGTCCTCCGTACGAGGGGCCCGCCCTACGCCGATCGGCGGTCCGCGCATACTGGGGGACGCACCCCGCCCCCACACCCCGCCGAGGACCCCCATGAAGCTCAGCCGCCGCACCTCCTGGTTCCTGACCGCCTTCGGCGTCTGGTCGATCATCATCTGGACCACCTTCGTCAAGAACCTCTGGAAGGACTCCGGCGGCCAGGCCTTCACCAACGGCGACCACTCCCAGCCCACCGCCTTCTTCTGGATCCACCTCCTCCTCGCCGTCACCTCCTTCCTCCTCGGCATCGCCGTCGGCGCCATCGGCCTGCGCGGCCTCCGCGCCACCCGCCGCACCCCGGCCACCGACTGAATCTCCGTTGCCGCTGTCGGTCCCCACTGGAAAGATCCTCACCGCTCGTACACGTAACGAGATCTCTCGATCAAAGGGGTGGGGTACTTCCATGACACTTCGGCATGCCCGCAGACTCGGCGGGGTCACCGCAGCGGCGCTCGCGGCCGGTCTGCTGGTTGCACCGGGGGCGGCTGCGGTACCGGGAACGGCAGTCACTGACCCGAAGGCACTGCCCGCACCGGGCTTCGCCGCCACGGGCCTGCACACCGACGCCTGTGACGACACCACCGCCCCCGGCTGGCTGGGGGTCGCGAACCCTGCGCTGACCGTCACCGCCACCTCCGCACAGGTGCGCTTCGCGGTTTGGGACGACTCGACCCCGGGCCACGACCAGATCGTCGACACCACCACCGACACCAGCGCCGGCACGGCCAAGCTCCCCACCAGCGGCCTGGCGGACGGCCACAGCTACTCGTGGAAGGCCTGGTCCGCGGACTCCTCGGGTACCGGAGAGCCGACCGCGACCTGCCACTTCCGGGTCGACCTCACCCGTCCGGGCCTGTCCGTCTCCTCCACCGACTTCCCGGAGAGCGGCTCGGGCACCGCGCCCGGCAAGTACGCGGGCGAGAACGGCATCTTCACCCTCAAGGGCACCGACGCCGCGCCGGCCGGCGGCGCGGCCTCCGGGGTGGCCTGCTACCAGTACGTGCTGAACGGCACCCTGGGCGTCGGCTGGGACTGCGCCTCCGCGCACACCGTGAAGGCGGGCGCCGACGGCAGTGCCGCGCTCACCCTCAAGCCCAAGGACTGGGGCACCAACGTCCTCACCGTCCAGGCGATGGACAACGCCGGAAACGTCGGCCAGCCGACCACCTACACCTTCTACGCTCCTTGGGACTCGCGCCCCAAGCCGGCCGCCCCGGGTGACGTCAACGGCGACGGTGTGCCCGACATCCTGCTCCCGGACGCCCAGGGCAACCTGCAGATCATCAGCGCCGGTGCGACGGACGCCACTCCGAGCTCCACCATCCCGGGCGCGCTCGCTCCGCTGCGGGCCGGCTGGCAGGACGACCTGGTGCTGCACCGGGGCTGGGCCAACACCCACGGCCCCGGTGATGACCTGCTGGTGCGTCCCAAGGGCAACCCGCAGTTCCTGTACGTCTACGCCAACGGGCACCAGGGCGACTTCAGCGGCCAGAACCCCACCCTGGCGGGGAAGCCGTCCCAGTGCATCGACTCGGCCGGGGAGTCGATCACCTGCCCCGGCGACTACGCCGCGGACTGGTCGGGCGCCGACCAGCTCGTCCCGGTCGGCGGTCGCTTCGGTGCCGCCCGGCCGTCCCTGCCGGTTCTCGTCTCGGTCGAGCACGGCAAGCTCTACGCCTATGTCGACAGCTCCCGCAGCTACGTCGCCGCCCAGCCCATCGCCACCACCGGCGACTGGAGCGGCTACGACCTGATCGCCCCCGGCGCGGACGCAGCCGGCAACCTCATCCTGTGGGCGCGCGACCGGGCCACCGGCGACCTGCATGCCTACCCGGTCTCGAAGAAGTCGAACGGACTGCTCGACTTCTCCGCGCTCGCGGACCCGAAGGCGAACGTGGTCGCCACCGGCTTCACCACCGCCGCCTATCCGACCCTCGGCAGCTCGGGCGACGGTGACGGGGACGGCACGCCGGACCTGTGGGCTGTGACCGCCGACCGGCACCTGGTGACCTTCAGCGGCTGGTCCGCCCCGAAGGACCTCGGCGCGCTGCGCTGAGCCCACGGCGAAGGCCCCCGTCCGATCATCCGATCGGACGGGGGCCTTCGCCGTGTCAGGTGGGGATCAGAAGCGGCGGGTGACCAGCGCCCGCTTCACTTCCTGGATCGCCTTGGTGACCTCGATGCCGCGCGGGCAGGCCTCGGAGCAGTTGAAGGTGGTGCGGCAGCGCCACACGCCCTCACGGTCGTTGAGGATCTCCAGGCGCTGCTCGGCGCCCTCGTCGCGCGAGTCGAAGATGAAGCGGTGCGCGTTCACGATCGCGGCCGGGCCGAAGTACTGGCCGTCGTTCCAGAACACCGGGCAGGACGACGTGCACGCGGCGCACAGGATGCACTTGGTGGTGTCGTCGAAGCGCTCGCGCTCCTCGGCGGACTGCAGGCGCTCGCGGGTCGGGTCGTTCCCCTCGGTGATGAGGAACGGCATGACGTCCTTGTACGCCTGGAAGAACGGGTCCATGTCCACGACCAGGTCCTTGAGGACCGTGAGGCCCTTGATGGCCTCGATCGTGATCGGCTTCTCCGGGTTGACGTCCTTGATCAGGGTCTTGCACGCCAGCCGGTTGCGGCCGTTGATCCGCATGGCGTCGGAGCCGCAGATGCCGTGCGCGCAGGAACGGCGGTAGGTGAGGGTGCCGTCCTGCTCCCACTTGATCTTGTTGAGCGCGTCCAGAACGCGCTCCTTCGGGTCCAGCGTCAGCTGGTAGTCGACCCACACCGGGTCCGGGTGCTCCTCCGGGTTGAACCGGCGGATCCGGAAGGTGACGGTGATCAGCTCGACGCCGCCCGCCTCGACCGCGTCCAGAGCGGCCGAGTGCTTCTCCACGGTAGGAGTGCTCATCAGTACTTACGCTCCATCGGCTGGTAGCGGGTCGTGACGACCGGCTTGTAGTCGAGGCGGATGGAGGTGCTGCCGTCGGCGGCCACCTCCTGGTACGCCATGGTGTGCTGCATGAACTTCACGTCGTCACGGGTCGGGAAGTCCTCGCGGTAGTGGCCGCCGCGCGACTCCTCGCGGGCCAGCGCGGAGACGGCCAGCACCTCGGCCAGGTCGAGCAGGTTGCCCAGCTCGACGGCCTCCAGGAGGTCCGTGTTGTACCGGAAGCCCTTGTCCTGGATCGAGACGTTCTTGTAGCGCTCCTTCAGCGCGGCGATGTCCTCGACCGCCTGCTTCAGGGTGGCGCCGGTGCGGTACACCATCGCGTTGGCGTCCATGGTCTCCTGCAGCTCCTTGCGGATCTGCGCCACGGACTCGGTGCCGGCGGCCTCGCGCAGGCCGTCGACCAGGGCCTGGACCTTCTCGGCCGGGTTCTCGGGCAGCTCGACGAACTCGTGCACGTTGGCGTAGTCGGCGGCGGCGATGCCCGCGCGACGGCCGAACACGTTGATGTCCAGCAGCGAGTTGGTGCCCAGGCGGTTGGCGCCGTGCACGGACACGCAGGCGACCTCGCCGGCCGCGTACAGGCCCGGGACGACGTCGGTGTTGTTGCGCAGCACCTCACCCTCGACGTTGGTCGGGATGCCGCCCATGGCGTAGTGCGCGGTGGGCTGGATCGGGATCGGGTCCGTGTAGGGCTCGATGCCGAGGTAGGTGCGGGCGAACTCGGTGATGTCCGGGAGCTTGGCGTCCAGCTGCTCCGGCGGCAGGTGGGTCAGGTCCAGGTAGACGTGGTCGCCGTCCGGACCGCAGCCGCGGCCTTCGCGGATCTCGGTGTAGATCGCGCGGGAGCAGACGTCACGGGACGCGAGGTCCTTCATGACGGGGGCGTAGCGCTCCATGAAGCGCTCGCCGTCCTTGTTGCGCAGGATGCCGCCCTCGCCGCGGGCGCCCTCGGTGAGCAGGATGCCCATGCGCCAGATGCCCGTCGGGTGGAACTGGAAGAACTCCATGTCCTCCAGCGGCAGGCCGCGGCGGTACACCAGGGCCTGGCCGTCACCGGTGAGGGTGTGGGCGTTGGAGGAGACCTTGAAGAACTTGCCGGTGCCGCCGGAGGCGAACACGACGGACTTGGCCTGGAAGACGTGGATCTCGCCGGTGGCCAGCTCGTAGGCGACGACGCCGGCCGTCTTGCCCTCGTTGATCAGCAGGTCGAGGACGTAGAACTCGTTGAAGAACTCGACGCCGTGCTTGACGCAGTTCTGGAACAGCGTCTGGAGGATCATGTGACCGGTGCGGTCGGCCGCGTAGCAGGAGCGGCGGACGGGGGCCTCACCGTGGTTGCGGGAGTGCCCGCCGAAGCGGCGCTGGTCGATCCGGCCCTGCTCGGTGCGGGAGAAGGGCAGGCCCATCTTCTCCAGGTCGAGGACGGCGTCGATGGCCTCCTTGCACATGATCTCGGCGGCGTCCTGGTCGACCAGGTAGTCACCACCCTTGACCGTGTCGAAGGTGTGCCACTCCCAGTTGTCCTCCTCGACGTTGGCGAGGGCGGCGCACATGCCGCCCTGGGCCGCGCCGGTGTGGGACCGGGTGGGGTAGAGCTTGGTCAGGACGGCGGTGCGGGTGCGCTGCGTCGACTCGATGGCCGCGCGCATGCCGGCGCCGCCGGCGCCGACGATGACGGTGTCGTACTGGTGAATCTGCATGGGGGTTCTAACTCGCCTCTGGCCTCTGCCGATTGCCGATTAGATGCTTTGTCGTCAGATGTTGGGGTCGAAGGTGAAGATCACCAGGGTGCCCAGCAGCACGGTGAAGACCGTGGCGGTACCCATGAGCCCCTTCAGCCAGAGCCGGGTCGAGTCCTTCTCGGCGTAGTCGTTGATGACCTGCCGCATGCCGTTGGCGCCGTGGAGCATGGCGAGCCAGAGCATCGTGAGGTCCCAGACCTGCCAGAACGGCGAGGCCCAGCGGCCGGCCACGAAGGCGAAGCCGATCTTGGAGACGCCGCCGTCGAGCACCAGCATGATCAGCAGGTGGCCGAGGATCAGGACCACGAGGACGATGCCGGACAGGCGCATGAAGAGCCAGGCCAGCATCTCGAAGTTGGTGCGGGTGCGGCGCGGGGTCTTCGGGGTCCGCTTGCGCGGCGGCTCGATGACGAACGCGTCGGCCGGGTTGCCGGTGCCGAGGCCCTTGCCGGTGTGCGCCTGCGCGGAGGGGACGACCAGCGCGTCGGAGTATTCCGTGGACATGTGTCAGCTCACTTCCCGAACCAGGAGATCAGCGTGTGCTGCAGGATCCCGTAGAAGGAACCGGCCATCAGCACGACCCAGACCGCCACGACGGTCCAGAGCATCTGCTTCTGGTACTTCGGGCCCTTGGACCAGAAGTCCACGGCGACGACCCGCAGGCCGTTGAGGGCGTGGAACAGGATGGCGGCCACCAGGCCGTACTCCATCAGGTTCACGAGAGGAGTCTTGTACGTCTGAATGACGGTGTCGTACGCCTCGGGCGACACGCGCACCAGAGCGGTGTCCAGGACATGGGCGAACAGGAAGAAAAAGATGAGGACGCCGGTGACTCGATGAGCCACCCAGCTCCACATGCCTTCCCGGCCGCGGTACAGCGTTCCAGCCGGCACGGAAAAACCCTCCGGAAGCGATTGGGGGCTCGGCCGGCTTCGGTGTCGGTCAGCCCGGCCAGGTACGGTCCACCGGCCGCCAGCATCCTATCGACGCCGCGTCGCGAACCGCCTCCGGGGGTCTCAGGTGTGATCAATCAGGCACGACTGGCCTAGCCGGACGGGAACCGGCGGCACTTTGGTCGCTCTGGGTGACTGCTCGGCTGCGTTACGGTGGCGGCCCGCTCCGCCGCCGACACCCTGCCGAGGCCCCCGTGCCGCTTCGCCCCGTCCGACCGCCCGCCGCCGCCCTCGCGGCCCTGCTGATGCTCGCCACGGGCTGCACCGCGGTCGGCGGCTCCTCCGCGGACCGGGCCGGGCCCGGCCGCGAGCTGTCCGCGGCCGAGCTGCGGGCGGCCGCGGTGGCCGACGCCGACCTCGGGGCGGGCTACACGGTGACGGTGATGACGCCCGGCCACGGCGACACCGGGGCGGGCGCGGGGCGGGAGGTCGCGGACGTCCCGGCCTGCCAGCCGCTGCTGGACGCGGTGACCCCGGCCACCCCGGCCGCCTCTGCCTCGCCGGCCGCCCAGGCCCCGGGCTACCCGTACGCGGAGACGGACCTGAGCGTGGCCCGGGCCGCCGACCCCAGGGGCGGCGTGTACGGCGGGCTGCTCGGCTACCGGACGGGGCGGGCGGCCGTGCTCCAGGCGGAGCTGGAGAAGCTGTTCGGCCCGTGTGCCGCGTTCACCTCGATGGCCCCGGCGCCGCCGGCCGAGAAGCCGGGGAAGAGGGCGCCGATCCGGACCAGGCACCGGCTGAACCGTGAGGACACGCCCACCCCCGGGGGAGCGGACGCCGCGCTCGGATTCACCCTGACGAATGAATCGGGGAGCGCGGTGCTCTCGCAGCGTGCGGTGCTGGCCCGGATCGGGCCGGCGCTCGCGGTGTTCACCACCTTCGGGGTCGCCGCCGAGCCGGCCACCGCGCCGGACGAGGTGATCGTCCGGCAGCAGGTGGCCAAGCTGCGGGCCGCGCAGGCGAAGAAGAAGTAGCGGGCGGAGAGGGAGTGGGCGGGATGGGGGAGGAGTCGGCGGCTCAGCGCGCCCCGGCCTCCGAATGGGTGGCGACCAGGTGCTCCAGCCGGGTGAGGGAGATCCGGCGGAGCTCGTCCGCCGAGATCAGCCGCTCCTCGTCGGGGTCGTTGGCCAGCCGGGTGCGGATCGAGGAGAGCACGGTGTCGAGCATCTCCTCCGGGGCCACGCCCTCCAGGCAGACCACGAAGACGTGGCCGAACCTGGCCTCGTACGCGGCGTGGGCGGCCCGCAGCGCGGTGTGCGCGGCCTGGCTGCCCGGTGCCCGCATGCCGAGCAGCGGTTGCGGCATCCAGCTCTCGTCGGCGAGCGCCTCGGCCAGGTCGGCCGGGCGGAGGTCGTAGGAGGCCTCGCTGGCGGCGGCCAGCAGGGACTCTATGTCGGGGTAGGGCCGGTGCGCGGTGAGCCGCAGGGCCCAGCGGTGGCTGCCGCAGCAGGCCAGGAGGGCCTCCTCGGCGGCGCCGGCATCGGCTTCGTTGAAGCGGTGCAGCCCGAGGAGGGTCGGCTCGGAGCTTGGATCGAGCCGCTGTGGTGGGACGTCGCTGGCCAGCGGGTCCTCCTCGTGAGGGCGGGAAGGTGCCGGTGAAGTGGGGTGGGGTGAAGCAGCTGAAGTATGGGGGCTGCGGGCGGCGTCGCGGCGCCGGTCGGGCAGCTCCTCAAAGGTAGTTGAGCGGTCATCAGTTGGGGAGGGCGCGCGCGGAATTCATCCGGACGAGCTATCAAGTTGTGACGTTGACATCTTTGTGTCAGCGCCCTCCCCACATTCATCCGTTAATCCGGCATCTGTTGACCCGGCACCCCCGCCTCAGGAGGGTGGCTCTGGCGAGGCTCGCCAGAGGCGTACGGGGTGGCCGGGTCGCCGGTGGATCCGACCGCCGTCAGCCGCGGTGGACCTTGTGGTTGGCGGCCTGGGCGCGGGGGCGGACGACCAGGAGGTCGATGTTGACGTGCGGGGGGCGGGTGACCGCCCAGGCCACGGTGTCGGCGATGTCCTCCGAGGTCAGCGGCTCGGCCACGCCGGCGTACACGGCCGCGGCCTTCTCCTCGTCGCCGCGGAAGCGGGTGACCGCGAAGCCCTCGGACTTCACCATGCCGGGGGCGATCTCGATCACCCGGATCGGCTCCCCGCACAGCTCCAGGCGCAGCGTCGCCGCGATGGTGTGCGCGGCGTGCTTGGCCGCGACGTACCCGCCGCCGCCCTCGTACGCGGCCAGCGCGGCGGTCGAGGAGAGCACCAGCACGGTGCCGTCGCCGGTGGCCCGCAGGGCCGGCAGCAGCGCCTGCGTCACGTGCAGCACGCCGAGCACGTTCACCTCGTACATGGCCCGCCAGTCGGCCGGGTCGCCGTGCTCGACCGTCTCGGCGCCGATCGCCCCGCCGGCGTTGTTCACCAGCACGTCGACCCGGCCCACCTCGGCCGCGAAGGCGTCCACGGCGGCCCGGTCGGTGACGTCGAGCGTGACCGCCCTGGCCGAACCGCCCCCGTCGCCGATCTCCTTGGCCAGCGCCTCGATCCGCTCGGTCCGCCGGGCGGTCAGCACCACGTCGAAGCCCTCGGCCGCCAGCCGGCGGGCGGTCGCCGCGCCGATTCCGCTGCTGGCACCGGTGACCACGGCCACCTTCTGCTCGGTCATTGCCACTCCCTGGGGCTCATCCGGTCGTTCACCCGATCATCTCAACCGCGTCCGCGCCCGCGCCGACCGGTCCCGCTCCGGGTCCTGTCCTACATTGCGAGGACCGACCGATGCCCCCGCCGATCCCGTGGAGGGACCTCATGGCAGCCGAGCCGCGCCGCGCCGAGTCAGGCTTCCCGATCGAGCCGCTGTACGGCCCGGAGGCGCTGGCCGACTGGGATCCGGCGAGCAGACTCGGCCGGCCGGGGGAGTACCCGTACACCCGGGGCGTCTACCCGACGATGTACGCCGGGCGGCCGTGGACGATGCGCCAGTACGCGGGCTTCGGCACCGCCGCCGAGTCCAACGCCCGCTACCGGCAGCTGATCGCGGGCGGCGGCACCGGCCTGTCGGTGGCCTTCGACCTGCCCACCCAGATGGGCTACGACTCGGACGCGCCGCTCGCCGCCGGGGAGGTGGGCAAGGTGGGCGTGGCCGTCGACAGCGTCGAGGACCTGGCCGTCCTGTTCGACGGCATCCCGCTGGGCGGGGTGTCCACCTCCATGACCATCAACGCGCCCGCCGCCCTGCTCCTGCTGCTCTACCAACTGGTCGGCGAGGCCCAGGGGGTGGCGCCGGCCCGGCTGACCGGCACGGTCCAGAACGACGTGCTGAAGGAGTACATCGCCCGGGGCACGTACATCTTCCCGCCGCAGCCCTCGCTGCGGCTGGTCGCGGACGTCTTCCGGTACTGCCGGGCGGAGATCCCGCGCTGGAACACCATCTCCATCTCCGGCTACCACATGGCCGAGGCCGGGGCGGATCCGGCGCAGGAGATCGCCTTCACGCTGGCCAACGGCATCGCCTACGTCCGTACCGCGATCGCCGCCGGGATGGCGGTGGACGACTTCGCCCCCCGGCTCTCGTTCTTCTTCGTGGCCCGGGTCACGCTGCTGGAGGAGGTGGCCAAGTTCCGTGCCGCCCGCCGGATCTGGGCCAGGGTGATGCGGGAGGAGTTCGGCGCGAAGGACCCGCGCTCGTGGATGCTGCGCTTCCACACCCAGACCGCCGGGGTGCAGCTCACCGCCCAGCAGCCCGAGCTGAACCTGGTCCGGGTCTCGGTGCAGGCGCTCGCCGCGGTGTTCGGCGGCACCCAGTCGCTGCACACCAACGGCTTCGACGAGGCGATCGCGCTGCCCACCGAGAAGGCCGCCCGGCTCGCCCTGCGTACCCAGCAGGTGCTCGCCCACGAGACCGACGTGACCGCCACCGCCGACCCGTTCGCCGGCTCGTACGCGGTCGAGTCGCTGACCGACGAGGTGGAGGCCGCCGTGCTGGCGCTGATGGCCCGGGTCGAGGAGCTGGGCGGCGCGGTGGCCGCGATCGAGCGGGGCTTCCAGAAGGCCGCGATCGAGCGCACCGCCTACCGGCTCCAGCAGGAGACCGACTCCGGCGAGCGGACGGTGGTCGGCGTCAACCGCTTCCGGCTGGACGCCGAGGAGCCGTACCGGCCGCTGCGGGTGGATCCGGCGGTCGAGCGGCAGCAGGTCGAGCGGCTGTCCCGGCTGCGCGCCGGGCGGGACCGCGTGGCCGTCGCCCGGGCGCTGGACGGGCTGCGCCGCACCGCGGAGGGGACGGGGAACGTGCTGTACCCGATGAAGGAGGCGCTGGCCGCGCGGGCCACCGTCGGCGAGGTCTGCGACGCCCTGCGGGAGGTGTGGGGCGTGTACGCCCCGGTGGAGCGCTTCTGACGTCACGTCAAGATTGGGGCGGCCGTGACCGCCGCTCCGGGTGATCGTTGCACAGGGCAAGCAACCGGGGAAGGCGGCTGAAATGAGATGTCATACCCACCTGTTCGGCCGGTATGCGCCCATCCGGGGACTAGTTTTCCAGAAGTCGGGCCAAATCCCCCCAACAGGCCTACCCTTGTTGAGATGAACCGTCCTGAGCCCGCTCAGCCGGGCGCCACTCTGGCCACCGCCCGCCCCGCCGCCGAACTGCGCGCCCGGGTCCGGGGGCTGGAGTCCGAGCTGATCGCCTTCCGCCGTGACCTGCACCGGCACCCGGAGCTCGGCCGCCAGGAGTTCCGCACCACCGGCCTGCTCCGCGACCGGCTGGTGGCGGCCGGCCTGAGCCCCCGGGTGCTGCCCGGCGGCACCGGCCTGATCGTCGACGTCGTCCCGGCCGGCACCGCCCCCGGCACCGAGTTCCTGGCCTTCCGCGCCGACATCGACGCGCTGCCGATCGACGACGCCAAGACCGACGTGCCGTACCGCTCGACCGTCCCCGGCCGGGCCCACGCCTGCGGCCACGACGTGCACACCGCGGTGGTGCTCGGCACCGCCCTGGTGCTGGCCGAGGCCGTCCGCACCGGCGAACTGCGCCGCCCCGTCCGGCTGGTGTTCCAGCCGGCCGAGGAGGTCTTGCCGGGCGGTGCGCTGGACGTGATCAAGGCCGGGGGGATGGACGGCGTCGGCCGGATCTTCGCGGTGCACTGCGACCCCAAGGTGGAGGTGGGCCGGATCGCCCTGCGCACCGGGGCGATCACCTCGGCCTGCGACCGCCTGGTGCTGCACCTGGACGGCCCCGGCGGGCACACCGCCCGCCCGCACCTGACCACCGATCTGGTGACCGCGGTCGCCCGGATGGCCGCCGACCTGCCGGGCGCGCTGGCCCGTCGGATGGACCCGCGCTGGGGCGTGAGCCTGGTCTGGGGCCGGATCGCCTCCGGCTCCGCGTCCAACGTCATCCCGCAGCACGCCGAACTGGAGGGCACCGTCCGCTGCCTGGAGCTGGACGGCTGGCGCGAGGCGCCCGACCTGCTGCACGAGCTGATCGCCAAGCTGGCCGAGACCTACCGGGCGAAGTGGACGCTGGACTACCACCGGGGGGTGCCGCCGGTGGTCAACGAGGCGGTCTCGGTCGCCCTGCTGGACGCGGCGATGACCGACCGGTTCGGCCGGGAGGGCGCGCGGGTGGTGGAGAGCACCGAGCAGAGCCTGGGCGGCGAGGACTTCTCCTGGTACCTGGAGCACGCCCCGGGCGCGCTGGCCCGGCTCGGCGTCCGCGCCCCCGGTGACACCACCGTCCGCGACCTGCACCAGGGCCGCTTCGACGCCGACGAGCGCGCGATCGGGATCGGCGTGGAGCTGTTCGCGGCGCTCGCCCTGGACGAGCCGCGGGACTGAGCTGCGGGACTGAGCCGCGGGACTGAGCTGCGGAAACCGAACGGCAGGACCCAGCCGCAGGACCGAGCCGCGGAAACCGAACAGCAGGACTGGGCCGCGGGATTGAGCGGCGCACGCCGTCCCCGGACATCTCCTCGGGCACCGTGTGAACGCCCCCTCGGGCGACCCCCCGGACGACCGGTCGGCACCCCATCGGGGTGACCGGCCGGTTTACCGCCATCCGAGCTAATCGAACGGTTCCGTAGACTGAGCCGCAAAACCAGCTTTGGATCACCGTCCGCGCACGGGAAATAGGGCCTCGGGAAGACCGTGAGACCACGGTTTGATAACAACCCGAATGCTCCGGCACCCCGTAACCCAACCGTGTTCTACGCGCGTTACGGTGGCGTCCGACCACGCTAATCAGGTGCGTGTGAGAAGGAGATACTCCCTTGCGCCGTTCAATGAAGCTCGCTGCGGTTGTGCTCTCGGGTTCCCTGGGCATGGCCTCGCTCGCCGCTTGCGGCGCAAAGAGCACTGACAGCAACACCTCCTCCGGTTCGGGCGACGGCTCGATCAAGGTCGGTATGGCCTACGACATCGGCGGCCGTGGCGACCAGTCGTTCAACGACTCCGCCGCCCGCGGTCTCGACAAGGCCAAGGCCGAGCTCGGCGTCGCGGTCACCGAGGCCGACGCCAAGACCGGTGAGGCCGAGGCTGACAAGGAGACCCGCCTCAAGAACCTGATCGACGGCGGTTACAAGACGATCATCGCGGTCGGCTTCGTCTACCAGCAGGCGGTCGACAAGGTCGCCAAGGACAACCCGAACGTCAAGTTCGCGATCATCGACTCGAACGACAAGGACCAGCCGTCCAACGTCACTTCGCTGGTCTTCGCCGAGCAGGAGGGTTCGTACCTCGCCGGCGTCGCCGCCGCGAACAAGTCGAAGTCCAAGCACGTCGGCTTCATCGGCGGTGTGCAGACCGAGCTGATCAAGAAGTTCGAGGCCGGTTACAAGGCGGGTGTGAAGTCCGTCGACGCGAACATCCAGGTCGAGACCACCTACCTGACCACGCCTCCGGACTTCACCGGCTTCAACTCGCCCGACAAGGGCAAGGAGGCCGCGCAGGGCCAGCTCGACAAGGGCGCGGACGTCATCTACGCCGCCGCCGGCTCCTCCGGCAACGGCGCCATCGAGGCCGTCGCCAACAAGCCGGGCGCCTACGCCATCGGCGTCGACTCCGACCAGGCCGCCCAGCCGGCCCTGGCGAAGTACAAGAACAGCATCCTCACCTCGATGGTGAAGAACGTCGACAACGCCGTCTTCTCCTACATCGAGTCGATCAAGAAGGGCCAGCCGTTCACCGGCATCAAGCTCTTCGACCTGAAGGCCGAGGGCGTCTCGCTCGCCACCACCGGCGGCAAGCTCGACGACATCCAGGACAAGCTGAAGGCCGCCGCCACGGCGATCACCTCCGGCGCCACCACCGTCCCGACCGCGCCGGCCCAGTAAGGCCCGCGCGTCCCGGACGCACCAGCGACTGCCGCCTGCCCGGCAGCGCGATGAACGGCAAAGCATCACGGGAGGGGCCCGGCAGGGTGCGCTCAACGCGTACCCCCGGGCCCCGTCCCGTCCCCCCGTCTTCCCCTTGGCCCTCCCAGCGCAACGACGCGCCTCCAGACCACCAGGAGATCGCCATCACCGCATCCGACCCCGTCCCCCCGCGCGAGGACGGTACCCCCAGCGCGGGGACGGCGACATCGGCCGTCGAACTGCGCGGCATCACCAAGCGCTTCCCCGGTGTCGTGGCCAACCACGACATCAACCTCACCGTCCGCAGCGGTACCGTGCACGCCCTGATGGGTGAGAACGGCGCCGGCAAGTCGACGCTGATGAAGATCCTCTACGGCATGCAGAAGCCGGACGAGGGCACCATCGCGATCAACGGCGAGCCGTGCGAGTTCAACACCCCGGGCGACGCCATCTCCCGCGGCATCGGCATGGTCCACCAGCACTTCATGCTGGCCGACAACCTCACCGTGTGGGAGAACGTCGTCCTCGGCGGCGAGAAGCTCCACGGCATCGGCGCCAAGGCGAAGGCGAAGATCAAGGAGATCTCCGACCAGTACGGCCTGGGCGTGCGCCCGGACGCCCTGGTCGAGGACCTCGGCGTCGCCGACCGCCAGCGCGTCGAGATCCTCAAGGTGCTCTACCGCGGCGCCAAGATCCTGATCCTCGACGAGCCGACGGCCGTGCTCGTCCCGCAGGAGGTCGACGCGCTGTTCGACAACCTGCGCGAGCTCAAGTCCGAGGGCGTCACCGTCATCTTCATCTCGCACAAGCTGCACGAGGTGCTGGCGGTGGCCGACGCGATCAGCGTGATCCGGCGCGGTACCACGGTCGGCGACGCCGACCCGAAGGCCGTCACCGCCCGTCAGCTGGCCGAGATGATGGTCGGCGCCGAGCTGCCCTCCCCGGAGAGCCGCGAGTCGACCGTCACCACGACCGAGATGCTCGACGTCAAGGACCTGCGGATCGCCAAGACCGACGCCGAGGGCATCGAGCGCGTCGTCCTCGACGACATCTCGTTGCGCATCCACAAGGGCGAGATCCTCGGCATCGCCGGCGTCGAGGGCAACGGCCAGGCCGAACTGGTCGAGGCCATCATGGGCATGCTGCCGCTGGACGGCGGCACCGTCACCCTGGACGGCAAGGACCTCTCCGGCTCGCTCACCCGGGCCCGCCGCGAGGCCGGCATCGGCTACATCCCCGAGGACCGCCACAAGCACGGCCTGCTGCTGGAGGCCCCGCTCTGGGAGAACCGGATCCTCGGTCACGTCACCGAGGCGCCCAACTCCAAGGGCGTCCTGCTCGACCCGGGCGCCGCCCGCAAGGACACCTGGCGGATCGTCGAGGACTACGACGTCCGCACCCCGGGCATCGAGGTCACCGCGGCCTCCCTCTCCGGCGGCAACCAGCAGAAGCTGATCATCGGCCGCGAGATGAGCCACCAGCCCAAGCTGCTGATCGCCGCGCACCCCACCCGTGGTGTGGACGTCGGCGCGCAGGCGCAGATCTGGGAGCACATCCGGGTCGCCCAGCGGGCCGGTCTGGCCGTCCTGCTGATCTCCGCCGACCTGGACGAGCTGATCGGCCTGTCCGACACCATCCGGGTCATCTACCGCGGGCGCCTGGTCGCCGACGCCGACCCGGCCACCGTCACCGCCGAGGACCTCGGTACCGCCATGACGGGTGCCGCCAGCGGCCACATCGAGTCCGATGCGGAGGCCGTCGAGCAGTTCCACGAGATCCTCGTGGAGGGCACCGAGGCCGAGTCCGACGCCGGCCCCACCGACACCGCCGACGACCCGCAGGCGGGGGAGTAACCCACATGACCAGTCCCAACACCGCCGCCAAGCGCAGCCTGGCGCAGCGGATCAGCGGTGAGCGGATCGTGCTCGCACTGGCGGCGCCGGTGCTCGCGGTCGTGCTCTCCATCGTGATCTGTTCCGTCCTGCTGGCGACTTCGGGCAAGAACCCGTTCGACGCGTGGAACGTGATGCTCACGTACGCCGGCAAGTCGGACGGCCAAGTGGGGATCCTCAACCGGTCCACCACGTACTACCTGGCCGCCGCTGCCGCCGCCTTCGGGTTCCGGATGAACCTGTTCAACATCGGCGTCGAGGGCCAGTACAAGGTCGCGGCGCTGTTCGCGGCCTTCGTCGGTGCCAAGGTCGACCTGCCGGCGATCATCCAGATCCCGCTGCTGCTGGTCACCGCCATGCTGGTCGGCGGCCTGTACGCGAGCATCGCCGGTCTGCTGAAGGTCTACCGCGGGGTCAGCGAGGTCATCTCGACCATCATGCTGAACTCGATCTCGATCGCGGTCGTCGGCCTGCTGCTCGTCCCCGGCATCTTCGCGCCGAAGACGAGCGCCACCAGCAACTCGATCCAGACCGACCCGATCTCGCAGTCCAGCCACTTCTTCACGATGGAGACGGCGGGTGGCCCGCTCTGGGGCTTCATCTTCATCGCCGCCCTGGTCGGCGTGGTGTTCCAGTTCGCGCTGACCCGCACCCGCTTCGGCTTCGACCTGCGCGCCACCGGCCGCTCGGAGTCGGCCGCGACCGCGTCCGGCGTGAACGTCAAGCGCATGGTGATCATCTCGATGGCGGTCTCCGGCGCGATCGCCGGTCTGATCGGCATGCCCGAGCTGGTGCAGAACTCGTTCTACTACGGCCAGAGCTTCCAGCCCGGTCTGGGCTTCCTCGGCATCTCGATCGCCCTGCTGGGCCGCAACAGCCCGATCGGCATGGCCTTCGCGGCCCTGCTGTTCGCGTTCCTGGACACCACCGGCTCCCAGCTGCCGCTCCAGGGCGGCTTCCCCTTCGAGATCGTCGACGTCATGAAGGGCACCATCGTCATCTGCGTCGTCGTCGCCTACGAGCTGGTGCGCCGCTACGGCCTGAAGCGCCAGCAGCAGAAGGTCGGCGCCCAGCTCGCCGCCCAGCTCGCGGCTCAGCTCGCGGCCACTGAGAAGAAGGAGGTGTCCGCATGAGCACGGCTACCGCCGCGCGTCCGAAGGCGCCGGGCGCGCCCACCAAGAAGCGCAAGATGTCCTGGCCGGTGGTGCTGCTGCTGATCGCGGGCGCCCTGGTCCTGTTCTCCGCCGTGGGCATGGCCACCGGCAACCACGCGCTGACCTCCTCCGGTCAGATCACCGCCGCGCTCAGCGCCGCCGTGCCGATCGGCATGGCCGGTCTGGGTGGTCTGTGGTCCGAGCGGGCCGGCGTGGTCAACATCGGCCTCGAAGGCATGATGGTCGCCGGCACCTTCTGCGGTGCCTGGGCCGGCTACCTGGTCAACCCGTGGGTCGGCCTGCTGGCCGGCATGCTCGGCGGCGCGCTCGGCGGTCTGCTGCACGCGCTCGTGACCGTCACCTTCGGCGTCGACCACATCGTCTCCGGCGTCGGCATCAACCTGCTGATCCCCGGCATCTGCGCGTACGTCAACCGGATCTACTACAAGGACTACATCGCGGTCGGCGCGGGTGCGAACCAGTCGCCGCCGGCGGATCCGCTGCCGTACATCACCGTCCCCGGGCTGTCCTCGTGGCTGTCCGACATCGAGAAGCACCACTGGTT
This sequence comes from Kitasatospora sp. NPDC043950, assembly GCF_056435345.1. Classification (NCBI taxonomy): domain Bacteria; kingdom Bacillati; phylum Actinomycetota; class Actinomycetes; order Kitasatosporales; family Streptomycetaceae; genus Kitasatospora; species Kitasatospora sp. NPDC043950. The sequence continues at coordinate 74,070 of NZ_JBWKER010000038.1, read as the reverse complement.
CCTGGTCTCGGACGTGGCCGGCGTGGTCGGCGGCCTGGTCACCAACATCTCGGTGGTCGTGCTGGTGGCCGGCGCGATGATCGTGGTCAGCTACTTCGTGCTCTGGCGCACGGTGTTCGGCCTGCGGCTGCGCTCCTGCGGTGAGAACCCGACCGCCGCCGAGTCGCTGGGCGTCAACGTCTACAAGTACAAGTACCTCGCGGTCATCGCCTCCGGCGCCTTCGCCGGTCTCGGCGGTGCGTACCTCTCGCTGGTCGCGGCGCACTTCTACAAGGACGGGCAGACCCTCGGCCGCGGCTTCATCGGCCTCGCCGCGATGATCTTCGGCAACTGGATGCCGGGCGGCCTCGCCATGGGCGCCGGCCTGTTCGGCTTCACCGACAGCCTCCAGCTGCGCGACCCGGAGTCGGTGCACGTGCTGATCCTGACCGTCGCCATCGCGATGGCGCTGCTCGCGCTCTGGCAGCTGTACCGGCGCAAGTTCACCGGTGCGGCGATCTCCTTCGTGGTCGCCGGCGGTCTCGGCGCCTGGTACGCGCTCACCGACGAGGTGCAGCGCCCGCTGATCGTCGCCACGCCGTACGTGATCACCCTGGTGGTGCTCTCGCTGGCCTCCCAGCGGCTGCGGATGCCGAAGGCCGATGGCCAGATCTACCGCAAGGGCCAGGGCAAGTGACGGCGCCTGCGGCGTCGGCCGCGATCGACTGGGAGCGGCTGCGCGCCGCCGCGCGCGAGGCGATGACCCACGCGTACGCCCCGTACAGCAAGTTCCCGGTCGGCGCGGCCGCGCTGGTGGACGACGGGCGGCTGGTCACCGGCTGCAACGTCGAGAACGCCTCGTACGGGCTCGGGCTGTGCGCCGAGTGCGGGCTGGTGTCCGCGCTGCACGCCACCGGCGGCGGCCGGCTGACGGCCTTCACCTGCGTCGACGGCGCGGGCGAACTGCTGATGCCGTGCGGGCGCTGCCGCCAGCTGCTCTACGAGCACGGCGGGCCGGAACTGCTGATCGAGCTGCCCTCGGGGATCCGCCCGATGAGTGAGGTCCTGCCCGACGCGTTCGGGCCGGAGCGGCTCTAGCTTCGACAATTGTTACGCGCGTAGAGTGTCGCGAGTGGGCCGGAACCCGGTCATCTCGCGACACTCTTCGCTTTTGAAACCCCTCTTGGAGCACGCATGGACGCCATCTCCGTCATCAGGACCAAGCGCGACAGCGGAGAACTGAGCGACGCTCAGATCGACTGGGTCATCGACGCCTACACCCGCGGCGAGGTCGCCGACGAGCAGATGTCCGCCCTGGCCATGGCGATCCTGCTGAACGGCATGAAGCCGCACGAGATCAGCCGCTGGACCGACGCCATGATCCGCTCCGGCGTCCGGATGGACTTCTCCTCGCTGCCGCTGCCCACCAGTGACAAGCACTCCACCGGCGGCGTCGGTGACAAGATCACCCTCCCGCTCGCCCCGCTCGTCGCCGCCTGCGGCGCCGCCGTCCCGCAGCTCTCCGGCCGCGGCCTCGGCCACACCGGCGGCACCCTCGACAAGCTGGAGTCCATCCCCGGCTGGCGCGCCCTGCTCTCCAACGAGGAGATGCTCGACGTCCTGCGCTCCACCGGCGCGGTCATCTGCGCCGCCGGTGACGGCCTCGCGCCCGCCGACAAGAAGCTCTACGCGCTGCGCGACGTCACCGGCACCGTCGAGGCCATCCCGCTGATCGCCTCCTCGATCATGTCCAAGAAGATCGCCGAAGGCACCGGCGCCCTGGTCCTGGACGTCAAGGTCGGCTCCGGCGCCTTCATGAAGAACCTCGACGACGCCCGCGAACTCGCCCGCACCATGGTCGGCCTGGGCACCAGCGCCGGTGTGAACACCGTCGCCCTGCTCACCGACATGTCCACCCCGCTCGGCCTCACCGCCGGCAACGCGCTGGAGGTCCGCGAGTCGATCGAGGTGCTGGCCGGCGGCGGCCCCGCCGACGTCGTCGAGCTCACCCTCGCCCTCGCCCGCGAGATGCTCGCCGCGGCCGGCGTGCACGGCAAGGACCCGGCCGACGCGCTGCGCGACGGCTCCGCGATGGACCACTGGCGCCGCATGATCGCCGCCCAGGGCGGCGACGTCGACGCCCCGCTCCCGGTCGCCCGCGAGCAGCACGTCATCCCGGCGCCCGCCTCCGGCGTCCTCACCGAGCTCGACGCCTACGCCGTCGGCGTCTGCGCCTGGCGCCTCGGCGCCGGCCGCGCCCGCAAGGAGGACCCGGTCCAGGCCGGCGCCGGCGTCGAGATGCACGCCAAGCCCGGCGACACCGTCGTGGCCGGCCAGCCCCTGCTGACCCTGCACACCGACACCCCCGAGCGCTACGACTACGCCATCGAGGCGCTGGCGGGCGGCATCGCGGTCTCCCCGGCCGGCACGGCCTTCACCCCGAACCCGATCGTCCTCGACCGCATCGCGTGACCACGTGATTACCCCATGTGCGGCAGCGTGTCCTACGCTGCCGCACATGGGAGTTGACCGCTTCACGGTCGAGATCGAACCGGAGGTCCGACAGTGGCTCTGTGAGCTGTCGGACCGGCGCTATCGCAAGGTCGAAGAGACCGTCGATCTGCTGGCCGACCACCCCACGACACTCGGTGAGCCGTACACGCGCCATCTGGGGGGCGCTGCGAGAATTTTCGGAAAGGGAGAGCAGCGATGAACCACCTCCAGTGGAAGACCGCTCGCACGCGTGCGCTGCTGGGCGAGCAGGTCGAAGAACCGCCCGAGGTGGTCGAGCACCGGCGGGAGATCCGCTATGCGCTGGCCTTCGGACAGGCTCTCTACGACCGCCGCACTGCTCTCGGCCTGTCGCAGGCCGAAGTGGCCCGCCGCGCGAACATGACCGAGGCGGAGATCGAGAGCATCGAGGGAGCTGACACAGTCCCTACCCTGTTGCTGCTGGAAAAGCTGGCGGTGGCTCTGGAAGCCGAGCTGGACCTCCACGTGGTGCCCGGCGCCGATACGAAGCTTCGCTTTCACGCGCCGGCTGCATGAGGGACCGACGAGGAGCCCGCACCCGGTCTGCCGGGTGCGGGCTCCTTTTCCTCACGCGCAGGCCGCGTCGGAAGCCCTGACCGGCCCGCAGGTCGGTGACGAACTGGGCGACGGCGACGAGGAATGCGGCCTTCTGCGCGGGAGTCAGGCCCTTCCAGTCGCGGAGGAAGTGGGCCGGCGACTCATGCGTCGGCACGGCGCTTGATCTCCTCCAGGTCCAGGCCGCCCTCGTTGGCGAGGGACTGCAGGAAGGCGTCGCCCTCCTGGAGGTCCAGTTGCTCCCTTATCTCCTGCGGGATGGTGACCACGCCCTTCTTCCGCACGGGCGTGGACACCAGGTGGGGGCGGCGGCGCTTGAGGTCTACCTGGCGGAAAGTCTGCCCAGTCGGTCCTCTCGCCGGGCCGCGTGGGCCCGGCGGGTGGCGTAGAGGGTGACGGCGGCGGCGAGGGTCATGGCGGTGAGGCCGACGGTGGCGGCGCCCGGCCAGCCGGTGGCGTGGTAGGCGTCGGCGCCCAGGGTGCCGCCGAGGCTGTTGCCGAGGTAGTAGGCGATCAGGTAGAGGGCGGAGGCCTGGGCGCGGCCCTCGGTGGCGGTGCGGCCGACCGCGGAGGAGGCGGTGGCGTGGCCGGCGAAGAAACCGGCGGTGATCAGGACCAGGCCGAGCAGGGCGCAGACCAGGGACTCGGTGAGGGAGAGCAGCAGCCCGGCGGCGGTCACGCCGATGGAGACGTAGAGCGCGCCGCGGCGGCCGAGCCGGGCGGCGAGTCGGCCGGCGGCGGCGGAGGTGCCGGTGCCGACCAGGTAGACGACGAAGATCGAGGCGGCGACGGACTCGGGCAGGTGGAACGGCGCCGAGATCAGCCGGTAGCCGACGGTGTTGTAGACCGCGCCGAACACGGCCATGAACAGCAGTCCGAGCGCGTACAGCCGCACCAGCAGCGGGTTGCGCAGGTGCCGGCCGACGGTGCGGGCCAGGGCGCGGGCGTCCACCGGGGCCGGGGTGAAGTGCCGGGCGGCGGGGATCAGCAGCCGGAAGGCGAGCGCGGCGAGCAGGGCGAGGGCGGCGGAGGCGGCGAGGCCCCAGCGCCAGCCGAAGGCCGCGGCGGTCCAGCCGGAGAGCAGTCGGCCGCCCATGCCGCCGATGCTGTTGCCGGCCACGTACAGGCCCATCGCGGAGGCCAGGGCGCTGGGGTGGACCTCCTCGGCAAGGTAGGCCATGGCGGTGGCGGGCAGCCCGGCCAGCGCGGCGCCCTGGAGGACGCGCAGTACGACGAGGGTGGTGAGGTCGGGCGCGAACGGCAGGGCGAGGGCGAGGGTGGCGGCGGCGAGGGTGGAGGCCGTCATCACGGCGGTGCGGCCGTACCGGTCGGACAGGGCGCTGGCGGGGAGCAGGGCGAGCGCGAGTCCGAGGGTGGCGGCGGAGGCCGTCCAGCTGGCCTGGCCGGGGGTGAGGTCGAGGTCGGCCGAGAGGATCGGCAGCAGGCCCTGGGTGGAGTAGAGCAGGACGAAGGTCGCGACTCCGGCGGCGAACAGGGCGAGGTTGGCGCGGCGGAAGGCGCGCTGGCCGGGGCGGTGGCGGTCGTCGTGCGAGGGGGCGGGGGCGGGGGCATCCGGGGTGGTCACGGATGCCCTGGTATCGGCGGGCTGCATGTCGTCGACGGTAGGCGCGCCGCGGTTGATGCGTCCAATGCATGAACGGTGGATAATCGATGCGTTGTCGTATGAGTCGAGGTGGTGGCGGGATGGCCGGGGTGGACCGGGCGGACGTGACGGACGGCACGGAGCCGCGGTACCGGGTGGCGGAGTTGGGGCCGGACGAGCCGGCGGTGCTGCTGGCGCCCCGGCTGGCCCAGTTCGCGGCGGTGGCCCGGCTGGAGCACGTGACGCGGGCGGCCGCGCTGCTCGGGGTGCCGCAGCCGACGCTGTCGCGGGCGGTGGCCCGGCTGGAGGAGGAGCTGGGCGTGGACCTGCTGGCCCGTCAGGGCCGGACGGTCCGGCTGACCAGGGCCGGCCGGCTGCTGTTGGCCTCGGTGGAGCGGGCGCTGGCGGAGGTCGAGCGGGGGGCGGAGGCGGCCCGGGCGGAGGCCGATCCGGCGGCCGGGCGGGTGGCGTTCGGCTTCCTGCACACGATGGGGACGGACGCAGTGCCGGCGCTGCTGCGCGGGTTCCGGGCGGGGCATCCGCAGGTCCGGTTCCAGCTGGTGCAGGACTACGTCGGGGCGATGCTGGAGCGGTTGCGGGCGGGGGAGTTGGACCTCTGCCTGGTCGCGCCGCTGCCGGACGATCCGGCCTTCACGGCCCGCCCGCTGGACGAGCAGCGGCTGCACCTGGTCGTCCCGGCGGACCACCGGCTGGCGGGCCGGCGGCGGATCCGACTGGCGGAGGTGGCCGAGGAGCCGTTCGTCGGGCTGGAGCAGGGGTACGGGCTGCGCGCGATCACGGACGGCTTCTGCGCGCAGGCCGGGTTCGTGCCGCGGCTGGCCTTCGAGGGGGAGGAGGCGGAGACGCTGCGCGGGCTGGTCGCGGCCGGGCTGGGGGTGGCGCTGCTGCCGCCGGCGCTGGTGCCGCGGCCGGGGGTGGTGGAGCTGGAGGTGACGGCGCCGCGCACCCGGCGGGCGATCGGGCTGGCCTGGGCGGCGGGGCGGCCGCTGACCCCGCCGGTGGCGGCGTTCCGGGACTTCGTGCTGTCCCGGCGGGGCCGGTTGCTGCAGCACGACTGAGCCGTAACCGGGCCACAACCGGGCCGAATGTGTCGCGGATGGCCCGGGCGGTGGAATTCCCGGTGGACTTTCGCCGAACCGGCCGCGTCAACAGTGGTGGGTCTACGCGCGTAGGGGCTATATTTCCGCAATGGAGAAGCAGATCCCTGTCACCGCCGCGGGCGCCGGCCCGCGCATCCCCACCCCCGACCAGATCCGCCGCGCGCCGAAGGTGCTGCTGCACGACCACCTCGACGGCGGGCTGCGCCCGGAGACGGTCGTCGAGCTGGCCGCCGCGGTCGGCTACGAGGGCCTTCCGACCACCGACGCCAAGGAGCTCGGCGAGTGGTTCCGCGAGGCCGCCGACTCCGGCTCGCTGGTCCGCTACCTGGAGACCTTCGCGCACACCTGCGCCGTGATGCAGACCCGCGAGGCCCTGATCAAGGTCGCCGCCGACTGCGCCGAGGACCTGGCCGCCGACGGCGTCGTGTACGCCGAGGTCCGCTACGCCCCCGAGCAGCACCTGGAGGCCGGCCTGTCCCTGGACGAGGTCGTCCAGGCCGTGAACGAGGGCTTCCGCCTCGGCGAGGCCAACGCCCGCGCGGCCGGCCACCGGATCCGGGTCGGCACCCTGCTGACCGCGATGCGGCACGCCGCCCGCTCCACCGAGATCGCCGAACTGGCCAACCGCCACCGGGACCAGGGCGTCGTCGGCTTCGACATCGCCGGTGCCGAGGCGGGTCACCCGCCCACCCGCCACCAGGCCGCCTTCGACTACCTCAAGGGCGAGAACAACCACTTCACCATCCACGCGGGCGAGGCCTTCGGCCTGCCGTCGATCTGGGAGGCCCTGCAGTGCTGCGGCGCCGACCGGCTCGGCCACGGCGTGCGGATCGTCGACGACATCACGGTGGCCGAGGACGGCAGCGTCGAGCTCGGCCGGCTGGCCGCGTACGTGCGCGACAAGCGCATCCCGCTGGAGATGTGCCCGACCTCCAACCTCCAGACCGCGGCGGCCACTTCGTACGCCGAGCACCCGATCGGGCTGCTCAGCCGGCTGAAGTTCCGGGTCACCGTGAACACCGACAACCGGCTGATGAGCGGCACCAGCATGAGCCGCGAGTTCGGGCACCTGGTGGAGGCCTTCGGCTACACGCTGGGGGACATGGAGTGGTTCACGGTGAACGCGATGAAGTCCGCGTTCCTGCCATTCGACGAGCGGCTGGCGATGATCAACGACGTGATCAAGCCGGGGTACGCCGAACTGAAGGCGGAGTGGCTGTTCAGCTCGGGCACCGGCGACAGCTGAGCGGCCCGGCCCGTTCGAATGGTCGGGTGAACGCCCATGTCCCGAAAGGGAGTTGGCGTTCATCCGACTACTCACTCGGGTGAGTGAACGCCCTTTGGTCCTCGCGCGGCCCACTCACTACGGTGTGCCCGTCCATGCTGACAGGCCGTGGCGGCGGTAGCCCGTCCGCCCCGTCCCGATGTCGGCCACCGACGACGACCCAAGGGACGAACCATGAAGCAGGCTCTCAAGGCCGCCGGCACCGCGGCGCTCGGCATCGCCATCGCGGCGGTGGGCGCCGGTACCGCCGCCGCCGCCCCCGCGCCCGGCGGCCTCGGGCTGCCCACCGGCGCGGTCACGAACCCCGCGGTGACCGGTGCGGTCACCGACACCGCCGCCAAGCTGCCCGGCGGCGACAAGGTCACCGGCACGCTCGGCACCCTCACCCCGGCCGCCGGCCAGGCGGCGCCCGCCCCGGCCGCCGAGGCCGGTGCCACCACGCGTGGCGCCATCCCGACCATCCCCGGCATCGACAAGACCCCCATCGGCGGGCTGACCCACACCCTGCCGCTGCCGGGCCTGGCCGGCTGACCTGGCCGCCGGCACGGCGACGGGCCGTCCGCCCCGGTGATCCCGGGAGCGGGCGGCCCGCCGTCGTACCGGGCCCGGCGCGACGGCGCCGGGCGTACGGCTCCCGGGCTTACGGCTCCTGGGGGAGCAGCACCCAGAGGACCAGGTAGACCAGGCACTGGAGCCCGGGCAGGATGATCGAGATCAGGAAGATCAGTCGCACGGTCCACGGCGTCACGCCGTAGCGCTCGGCAAGCCCGGCGCAGACGCCGGCGATGACGCGGTTGTGACGGGGACGGGCGAGACGGGCGCTCATGGGTCAACTCCGTGTCGTGGCACCCGATCCGGCCGATCCGGCGGGCTTAATTTCCACTCTCCGCCACCGCGCTCCCGGAAACGTCCACCTGGCAGTCGATTCGCCACCCCGCCGACTCGCCGGTGAGGCGTAGCCGGGTGTCGGGGTCCGTCTCAGGGTCGCCCGGAGTGCGGATGCCCCAGGTGGCGCCCGCCCGGCGGCGGGAAAGCCCGTTGCGGGCCGGTGGCGGGCCGGTCTAGCCTCTCCGGCAACACGTCGAGGGAGACGAGTACCTCCGGGCCCCGTGGGCCGAGAGAGCCGCCGGCAGCTGTGAAGGCGGCCCCGCGCCCCGGAGCGAAGACACTCCCGAGTGCGGGGAGGAAATGCCCCGCCGGCCGGCCCCCGTCAACGGGCCGCAATGAGGCCGCCGCCCGCGCGGGCGGCGGCGAAAGTGCGGTGGCACCGCGAGTTGCCCTTCTCGCCCGCATTCCGAAGGGATCACCACGACGCCCCTGGAGGGCCGCGATGATCCACCCGACGACCCGTGTCCTGGCCGCCGAACTACCCGGCCACGTCGGCGAATCCGTAGAGATCAGCGGCTGGCTGCACCGCCGCCGCGCACTCAAGTCCGTCACCTTCCTGGTGATCCGGGACCGCTCCGGACCGGCCCAGGTGGTCGCCCCCGGCGCCGGTCCCGACCTGCCGGAGGAGACCGTCCTGCGGATCCGTGGCACCGTCACCGCCAACCCGCAGGCGCCGGCCGGCGTCGAGCTGACCTCGCCCACCGTCGAGGTCCTGTCCAGCCTCGCCGAGGCGCCCCCGTTCAGCCTGTTCCGGCCGACCGTCGAGGCCGCCCTCCCGGTGATCCTCGACGGCGCTCCCGTCACCCTCCGCCACCCGCGCCTGTCCGCCCTGCACCGGATCGCGGCGGCCTCGGTGGGCGGGTTCCGGGCCACCCTCGACGGCCTGGGCTTCACCGAGATCCAGACCCCGAAGGTGGTCTCCTCGGCCACCGAGTCCGGGGCGGACGTCTTCGCGCTGGACTGGTTCGGCCGCCCCGCCTACCTCGCGCAGTCGCCGCAGTTCTTCAAGCAGGCGATGGTCGGGGTGTTCGAGCGGGTCTACGAGACCGGGCCGGTGTTCCGGGCCGAACCGCACGACACCGCGCGGCACTTGGCGCAGTACACCAGCCTCGACGCGGAGCTCGGCTTCATCACCGACCACCGCGAGGTGATGGCCGTGCTGCGCGAGGTGGTCGCCGGGATGGTCGCCTCGGTGGCCGAGCGGGCCGGCGCCGCCGTCGACCTGCTGGAGGTGAAGCCGCCCGAGGTCCCGGCGGAGATCCCGCAACTCCACTTCGCCGAGGCGATCCGGCTGTTGGGCGTCGACGAGCCGGACCTCGCCCCGGCGCACGAGCGGTGGCTCGGCGAGTGGGCGCTGCGCGAGCACGGCAGCGAGTTCCTGTTCGTGGTCGGCTACCCGATGCGCAAGCGGCCCTTCTACACCCACCCGGAACCGGGCCGCCCGGAGTACTCCAACAGCTTCGACCTGCTCTTCCGCGGGCTCGAACTGGTCACCGGAGGCCAGCGGCTGCACCGGTACGAGGACTACCTGGCCGCGCTGGCGGCCCGGGGCGAGCCGGTCCAGCCGTACGAGGGCTACCTGCGCTCCTTCGCGCACGGGATGCCGCCGCACGGCGGGTTCGCGCTGGGGCTGGAGCGCTGGACGGCGCGGCTCACCGGCACCGACAACATCCGCCGGACCACGCTCTTCCCGCGCGACCTGCACCGCCTGACGCCCTGACCCCTGACGCCCTGACACCCTGACACCGACGGGCGGGGGACACCGGACGGACCGGAGCCCCCCGCCCGTCGGCGGCGGATCAACAGGCGGTTACTGCGCCTGCCCGGACTGCCCGGCCGGCGGCACCGGCTGCGCGTACGGGTTGTTCGGCACGGGCTGCGCCGGCGGAGCGTACGGCGCGGCTTGCGGCGCGGCGCCCTGCGGCGGGACGGGCTGGCCGTACGGCGCCTGCGGGGCGTTGGGGTCGTACGGCGCCGCCTGCGGGGCCGACTGCTGGTTCTTGGCGTTGCCGCGTTCGACGATCGCCTTCACGGAGTTGGCGATCAGCGCGATCGGCAGGATGAACGCCTTGAAGAAGATCTCGTACCGGCCGCCTTCGAAGACGAACGCGAGGTAGTAGGCGTACCCCAGGAATCCGAGGCCGGCGAGGACGTTGATGATTCGCCAGCCGACCTTCAGGCCGCTACCGGGATTGACCGCTCCGAGGACCAGCATGGCGGCACCGCTGATCGCCAGCGCGACGACGTACCAGGAGAAAAGCGGCTCGGCGCTGAAATCGAGATTGTTCAAGGGGGATTCCTGTGGGACGGGGGATAAGGCGGTGAGGCCTTTGGGGCGACAGCGCAGATTACCGGAGGCGGCCGACATTCGGCGTCGCCTTTTCATCACGGAGTCGTCGCACCCCGACGGAACGGCAATGGACGAGGTGGGAAATGACTGACTATGAGGTGCCGCGGGTCTTTTGCGGCCTCGACGGCGAGTGCGGGAACGCACTCGCCGTGGTGCGGGAGGACGGGCCTCAGCGAGCGGGGGGCGTGGGCTCGGCGTAGGCGCGGGCGCGCGCGACCGGCGGGCCGACCAGGGCGGTCACCTTCGGCGCAGGCGCAGGCGCAGGCGCAGTCGCGGGCGCAGCCCCGGGCGCGGGCACCGGCACCCGGACCTGCGGCCGCCGGTCGCGCAGCAGCCGCCGCAGGCCGGGGACGAGGGCCAGGTGGGTGATGGCCACGCCGATCACGGCGAGCAGTATGTGGTCGACGTTGAGGACGTGCCCGGGCGTCCAGGAGGAGAGGAACTCCAGGCCGGTCGCCAGCAGGGCGGAGGCGCCGGTGGTGCGCAGGAAGGACGGCAGCCAGGGGGCCCGCAGCCGGCCGCCGGACAGCGGGAGCAGCACGCCGAGCGGGGCCAGCAGGAGGAACTCGCCGACCACCTGCCAGCCGGTGGAGGAGCGGAGGGAGGCCAGCGGCGTCAGGTTGGTGTCGTACACCCAGGGAACCGGCAGCGGCCTCAGCACCACCAGCCAGAGGACGAGGGCCAGGTGACAGGTCAGGCCCGCCAGTCCGGCTGTTCGAAGGGGACGGTGGACGGCCGTCGCCGGCCGGTTCCTGGTCCGTGCGCCGGAACGCTCGTCGCGTGTCCTGGTGCCATCTCGCTGCACGGGGGGAAGGACGTGGGCCGGTGGCGCGGTGGTTCCACCCCGGGCGTGAACATTCCGGGGCGCGCCCCTGGCCTCCCGCCGCCCCGGGGCCGAGCGGTGGAACGGCGGGGCGGCGGGGCGGCGGACGAGGGGCAGGCGGGACTACCGGCAGGGCGCCGCGGTCGGCACCGCGCCGAACACGTTGTCGGCCGGCGGGGTGGCGGGCACCACCGTGGGCGACGGGCTCGGGCTCACACCGGCCTTGGCGGCGCCGCGGGCCGGCGGGGTCGGCGTGGGCGCCGGCGGCGTGGCCAGGGCGGTCGGTATGTGCGGGGCGGTCGGGCAGGCCGTCCGGCTGGCCGGGGCGCCCGCGTCCACCGGGACGGCGGTCGGCCGGATGCCGCAGCCGGAGGCGAGCGCGAGCAGCAGCAGGGCGCCGGCGGTGCGGCGCAGGGCGGTGCGGGTGGGGGCGGTCACGTGGCGTCCTTGTCCTGGGCGGCGTCGCCGAGGGGGCCGTCACCGGTCTCGCCCTCGTTCGGCGGAGGCGGCGGGGCCAGCGGCAGCGTCAGCGTGAACACCGCCCCGACCTCCCCGTTCGCCGCCGTGATCGTGCCCCCGTGGATCTGTGCGTTGGCCATCGCGATCGACAGCCCCAGGCCGCTGCCCTCCGAGCGGGCCCGTCCCCGGTCCGCCTTGTAGAACCGGTCGAAGACGTGCGGCAGCACGTCCTCGGGGATGCCCGGGCCGCTGTCGGAGACCTCGATGACGACCGAGCCCGCGGTCTGCCGGACCTTGACCCGCACCGGGGAGCCGCCGTGCTTGAGCGCGTTGCCGATCAGGTTGGCGAAGACCACGTCGAGCCGGCGCGGGTCGACCACGGCCAGGATGCCGCGCGGGGCGTCCAGTTCGACGGCGTCGTACCAGGCCCGGCCGTCGATGCAGGACATGATCAGGTCGGCCATGTCCACCTCGTCGGCGACCAGCTTGGCGGTGCCGGCGTCGAAGCGGGTCACCTCCATCAGGTTCTCCACCAGGTCGGACAGCCGCCGCGTCTCGCTGACCACGAGCCGTACGGCCGGCGCGATCATCGGGTCCAGCGACTCGGCCTCGTCCTCCAGGATGTCGGTGACGGCGGTCATCGCGGTCAGCGGTGTGCGCAGCTCGTGCGACATGTCGGCGACGAACCGCCGGCTCTGCGCCTCGCGCGCGCTCAACTCCTCGACCTGCTCGTGCAGCGACTCCGCGGCCCGGTTGAACGTCCTCGCCAGGTCCGCGAGTTCGTCCCCGCCCTCGACCTCCAGCCGGGTGTCCAGGTGTCCCTCGCCGAGCCGTCGGGCGGCGTCGCCGAGCCGCTTGACCGGCCGCAGCACGGTCGACGAGGCCGCCTGGGCGAGCAGCGCCGAGCCGATCAGCGCGAGCAGCGTGGCGATGGCCAGCGACCAGCCCAGCGTGTTGAGGTCTTTGCGTTCGTTCTCCAGCGACTTGAACATGTACGCCGTCGGGCCGGTCGGCACCACCTTGGTGCCGCCGATCAGGAACGGCTGGCCCGCCAGGTTCTGCCGCTGCCAGTACAGGTGGTACGGGTACGGGTTGCTCTCGGTGACCTCGCGCTGTCTGGCGACGGTGGACTGCAGCGCCGCCGGGACGTCGGCCAGCGTGAACTGCCCCGGGTCGGAGGAGGCCGTGCACTCCGGGTGCGCCGGGTCGGCCACCACCACGTCGTAACTCAGTCCGGAGCTGGCGACGGTGGACGCGAGCGTGGTCAGGTCCGGGCAGCTCGCGTTCAGCGGCAGCTCGGAGACGTTGCGGCTGAGCGAGACCCGGAAGTCGTTGAGGGCGGTGTCCTGGGCGCGCTTGAGCACCGCGTCGCGGTTGAGCCAGTAGGCGATGCCGGAGGCCGAGACGGCGGCGAGCAGCGCGACCGCCGCGAACACCGCGATCAGCCGTACGCGCAGGGAACGCAGCCTGCGCCACGGGCCCGCGGTGAAGCGGCGGGCCGTCGTCTGATGATCAGTCACAAGAGCCTGTCGTCGTACGGAAGTTCAGGGAGTTCAGGGAGTTCAGGAATTTCGGGCAGCCCAGGCGGATCAGGAGGGCGGCAGCCAGGAGGACGGGAAGCAGGAGGACGGGAGAGGCGCTCAGGCCGGCGGGTCCAGCCGGTAGCCCACGCCGCGGACGGTGCGGATCAGGGTCGGCGCGGACGGGACGTCCTCGACCTTCGCCCGCAGCCGCTGCACGCAGGCGTCCACCAGACGGGAGTCACCCAGGTAGTCGTGCTCCCAGACCAGCCGAAGCAGCTGCTGGCGGGAGAGCGCCTGGCCGGGGCGGCGGCTGAGCTCCAGGAGCAGCCGCAGCTCGGTCGGGGTGAGCTGGAGGTCCTGCCCGTCCTTGGTGACGGTCATCGCCGCCCGGTCGATCACCACGGTGCCGTACGCGGAGGAGTCGGAGCTCTCCCGCTCGCCGCGCCGCAGCACGGCCCGGATCCGGGCGTCCAGCACCCGTGGCTGCACCGGCTTGACCACGTAGTCGTCGGCGCCGGACTCCAGGCCGACGACCACGTCGATGTCATCCGAACGGGCGGTCAGCAGGATGATCGGCAGCTGGTCGGTGCGGCGGATGCGGCGGCAGACCTCGAAGCCGTCGATTCCGGGCAGCATGACGTCCAGCACGATCAGGTCGGGCCGCTGCTCCTTGAAGAGCCTCAGACCGTCCTCGCCGGAGGCGGCGGTGGCCACACGGTGGCCCTGGCGGGTGAGGGCGAGTTCGAGGCCGGTCCGGATGGCGTCGTCGTCCTCGATCAGAAGGAGGAAAGGCACGGCCCCATTTTGGCCCACTCGAAGCGTCGAATCACCCCCAGGACCGGTCACCGCCCGTACGGGAACCGGAAGGAGCACCACCGGCGTCCGGTACGGAGGGAGGCGGACCGGGACGAAAGGCCCGCCCCTGTGACACCCCTGTGACAGTCGGCGGACAGCGCCATCACAACCGGCGGGCAAGATTTTCCATGTCGCCGCAGGACAGCGGGCCAACCCGGCCGGCTGGAAGGCGGCAACAGGAACCGCTCGTACCGACCCAGGGGGCGCACGATGAACGCCATGCTTCAGACCCGGACCAACCCGGCTGTCCGCACCGCGCGCTCGTCAGCCACCGCCCCGCGGACCCGGTACGAGGTCAGGACCGACGAGAACTCCGGTGCCGTGACCGTACGGGGGTGCGCGCACAGCACCGGTGGAAACCCTGTCGCCCGCCGGGTGAGCGGCGGCGCCAGGACGGGGGAGCTGTACGGGATCGGCCGGGTGGGGAACGCGGCCGACTCCGGCAACACCCTCACGCTGCGGGGGATCCTCCCCGTCCGCGTCGAGGGCAAGGACGCTCCGGCGGGGAACCGGGGCGTCGGCGGGAACGGCCTGCGGACGGTCGGCTCGGGGGAGTCGGCCGGCCGCGAGGCCGCCGGTGCGACGCTGCTGCAGCTGAACCCGGCGGCGGCCCGCACCACCGAGGCGGGACGGGCGGACGCGCAGGGGGAGCACCCGGCCGTCGCGGAGGACCACATCACGGAGTTCACCGCGTACGTGCGCGAGCGCCGCGCCTCCCTGTACGCCACGGCGTACCACCTCACCGGTGACCGCTACGAGGCCGAGGACCTGCTGCAGAGCGCGCTCTTCAGCACCTACCGGGCCTGGGGCCGGATCACCGACAAGGCCGCGGTCGGCGGGTACCTCCGCCGCACCATGACCAACCTGCACATCTCCGCCTGGCGGCGCCGCAAGGTCAACGAGTACCCGACCGAGGAGCTGCCGGAGACGGCCGGCGACACCGACGCGATGGGCGGCACCGAGCTGCGCACCGTGCTCTGGCAGGCGCTGGCGAAGCTTCCGGAGAACCAGCGCACCATGCTGGTGCTGCGGTACTACGAGGGCAAGACCGACCCGGAGATCGCCGACGTGCTGGGGATCAGCGTCGGCACGGTCAAGAGCAGCATCTGGCGGGCGCTGCGCCGGCTGCGCGAGGACGAGCACCTGAACAAGTCGGGCGACACCGTCCGGGCGTTCGGCGAGCTGGTCGCCTGACGCGGACGCGGGTGACGCGAAGGAGTGGAACTCCCGTCGGGGGACGGGTAGCGGACGGTCGCGGTGCGTGGACGCCGGCTCGGGGGAGCGGTGAACACGGGGAGCCCGACGGCCGTTCGGGGAAGGCGACGGGCCCGGTGCGGGGGAGACGCACCGGGCCCGTCGTTCTTCGTGTCTTCGTTCCGCGTCGAGCCCTCGTCCGGAGACGGCCCGCCCGAACGGAGCACGGCCCGCCCCAACGGAGGGCGGCTCAGACGGAGGACAGCTCCCGCCGCCCGGCCGCGGCGCGGATCCGGCGCTCGGCCTCGGCCCCGGCGCACGGGTGGGAGCCCAGGGTGACCTGCCGCCCGACGATGGAGCGCTCGGCGCGCATCAGCCGCCAGCCGCGGCGCAGCAGCACCGGCAGCGACTTGCGGCCCTCCCGGACGTCCCGGCGCAGTCGGCGCCAGGCCGTGGTGAGCGCGCCGTTGCGCAGGCACAGGGCATCGCCGAGCAGGCCCTCGGCGGCGCACTCGGCGGTGATCTCGGCGGCGAAGATGCCCTCGGCGATGAACGCGGGGGCGCCGTCCAGGTCCAGGGCGCGGGTGGCGATCCGGCCGTTGTCCGGGATCGAGTACACCGGGACGTCGGCACGGCCGGTCGCGTACAGGCTGCGGATCGCGGCGACCGCCTGGTCGCGGTGCCAGGCGAGCGGGGAGTCCCAGTCGACCGCGCCGTCGGGCAGCAGCGGCAGGGTGGGGTCGTCCCCGTCCTTGTAGAAGTCGTCCAGTTGCAGGACCGGCAGCCCGCTGCGCTCGGCGAGCGAGGACTTCCCGGAGCCGGAGGGGCCGGACAGCAGGACGACCCGGGCGTGGGTCATCGGCACAGGATTCAGCGGGTCGTCACTCACGGGACACCAGTCTGACGCATCCGGGCCCGATGCCGAAACCCGTCGGATCACACCTTCTGAGAGCTCCGGGGATCGGCGAGCCGGAGGACGGCGTCGAAACGGCACGGAAAGGCGACGGACCCGCGCCAGGGGGGGAGAGGCGCGGGTCCGTCCAATGACCGTCCGGGCCCTGGGGGGGAGAGGGCACTGGGGACGGCCAGTCTGTGGAGTTGTTACTCGGTGGTCGACGGGGCGGTCAGATCCCCATCGGGTGCCAGACCGTCTTCGTCTCCAGGAACGAGAGTAGCCGGTCGGTACCGGGCGCATTGGTCCAGTCCTGGGCGAACGGGTCCAGCTCCGGACGGACCACCCTCTTCAGGGTATCCGCGGCGGCCGCTTCCAGCGCCTGCGCCGCGCCGGGGCCGTCGGCGGCGATCGCGCCGGTGAGGTCCACCGCGTTGACGTCCTGGTGCGAGGCCAGGGTGGGCGCGATGTCGGCGGTCTTGCCCGAGATGATGTTGACCACGCCGCCGGGGACGTCCGAGGTGGCGAGCACCTCGCCCAGCGACAGGGCCGGCAGCGGGGCGTCCGCGGCGGCCGCGACCACGACCGTGTTGCCGGTGGCGATCGCCGGGGCGATCACCGAGACCAGGCCGAGCAGCGAGTGCCCGTACCCGGCCTGCGGGGCGACGATCCCGACCACGCCGGTCGGCTCCGGGGTGGAGAGGTTGAAGAAGGGGCCGGCGACCGGGTTGGCGCCGCCCGCGATCTGGGCGACCTTGTCCGTCCAGCCCGCGTACCAGATCCAGCGGTCGATCGCGGCGTCCACCAGCGCGGCGGCCTTCTTCGGGCCGATGCCCTCGGCGGCGGAGACCTCGGCGGCGAACTGCTCGCGGCGGCCCTGCAGCATCTCGGCCACCCGGTACAGCACCTGGCCGCGGTTGTACGCGGTGGTGCCGGCCCAGCCCTTGACCGCCGCGCGGGCGGCCAGGACGGCGTCGCGGGCGTCCTTGCGGGTGCCCAGCGGAGCGTTGGCGAGCCACTGGCCCTTGGCGTCCGTCACCTCGTACACCCGCCCGCTCTCGGAGCGCGGGAACTTCCCGCCGACGTACAGCTTGTAGGTCTTGAAGACGTCAAGACGCGTCGCGACATCAGACATCGAGGTAGGCCTCCAGACCGTGGCGGCCACCCTCGCGGCCGTGGCCCGACTCCTTGTAGCCGCCGAACGGCGAGGTCGGGTCGAACTTGTTGAAGGTGTTGGCCCAGACCACGCCGGCCTTGAGCCGGCTCGCCGTCCACAGGATGCGCGAGCCCTTCTCCGTCCAGATGCCGGCGGAGAGGCCGTACGGGGTGTTGTTGGCCTTCGCGACCGCCTCGTCGGGGGTGCGGAAGGTCAGCACCGACAGGACCGGGCCGAAGATCTCCTCCTGGGCGATCCGGTGGGCCTGGCTGACGCCGGTGAACAGGGTCGGCTTGAACCAGAAGCCGGTGCCCGGGAGTTCGCACTCGGGCGACCAGCGGTCCGCGCCCTCGGCCTCGCCGGCGTCGGTCAGCTCGGTGATCCGGGCCAGCTGGGCGGCCGAGTTGATGGCGCCGATGTCGGTGTTCTTGTCCAGCGGGTCGCCGACCCGCAGGGTGGACATCCGGCGCTTCAGGGCGTCCAGCAGCTCGTCCTGGATCGACTCCTGGACCAGCAGGCGCGAGCCCGCGCAGCAGACGTGGCCCTGGTTGAAGAAGATGCCGTTGACGATGCCCTCGACCGCCTGGTCGATCGGCGCGTCGTCGAAGACGATGTTCGCGGCCTTGCCGCCCAGCTCCAGCGACAGCTTCTTGCGGCTGCCGGCCAGCTGCCTGGCGATCGCCTTGCCGACCGGGGTGGAGCCGGTGAAGGCGACCTTGTTGACGTCCGGGTGCGCGGTGAGCGCGGCGCCGGTGCGGCCGTCGCCGGTGACGATGTTGACGACGCCCTTCGGCAGACCGGCCTGGCGGCAGATCTCGGCGAAGCGCAGGGCCGTCAGCGGGGTGGTCTCGGCCGGCTTGAGGACGACGGTGTTGCCGGTCGCCAGGGCGGGCGCGATCTTCCACGCCAGCATCATCAGCGGGAAGTTCCACGGGATGACCTGGCCGGCCACGCCCAGCGGGCGCGGGTTCGGGCCGAAGCCCGCGTAGTCCAGCTTGTCCGCCCAGCCGGCGTAGTAGAAGAACCACGCGGCGACGGTCGGGATGTCGAAGTCGCGGGTCTCGCGGATCGGCTTGCCGTTGTCGATCGACTCCAGCACGGCCAGCTCGCGGCTGCGCTCCTGGATGATCCGGGCGATCCGGAACAGGTACTTGCCGCGCTCGCTGCCCGGCAGCGCCGACCAGTCGGCGAAGGCCTTGCGGGCGGCGGCGACCGCGCGGTCCACGTCCTCGTCGGTGCCCTGGGCGAACTCGGCGAGCACCTGCTCGGTGGCCGGGTTGACCGTCTTCAGGGCCTCGCTGCCGGAGGAGTCGACGAACTCGCCGCCGATGAAGTGGCCGTAGGAGGTGGCGATGTCGCCCGCGGCGGCGGGGGACTCGGGGGCCGGGGCGTAGGCGAAGAGGCCGGAGGCCTTCACGGGCTCCTCGATGTTCTTCTTCTTGGCCATGGTGATCAGTCCACCGTCACGTAGTCGGGGCCGGAGTAACGTCCGGTGGTGAGCTTCTGGCGCTGCATCAGCAGGTCGTTGAGCAGGCTGGAGGCGCCGAAGCGGAACCAGTGCGGGCTCAGCCAGTCGTCGCCGAGGGTCTCGTTGACCATCACCAGGTACTTCATGGCGTCCTTGGTGGTCTTGATCCCACCGGCGGGCTTCACGCCGACCTGGACGCCGGTCTGCGCCTTGAAGTCGCGGACCGCCTCCAGCATCAGCAGGGTGACCGGCGGGGTCGCGTTGACGGCGACCTTGCCGGTGGAGGTCTTGATGAAGTCGGCGCCGGCCAGCATCGCCAGCCAGGAGACGCGGCGCACGTTGTCGTACGTCTGCAGCTCGCCGGTCTCGAAGATCACCTTGAGGTGGGCGCTGGTGCCGTCCGGGCGCTTGCACGCCTCCTTGACGGCGACGATCTCGTTGAAGACGTCGTAGTAGCGGCCGGAGAGGAAGGCTCCCCGGTCGATCACCATGTCGATCTCGTCGGCGCCCGCGGCGACCGCGTCGGCGGTGTCGGCGAGCTTCACCGGGAGGGCGGCGCGGCCGGCCGGGAAGGCGGTGGCCACCGAGGCGACCTGGATGTCGGTGCCCCGCAGGGCGTCCTTCGCGGTGGCGACCATGTCCGGGTAGACGCAGATGGCGGCGACGCGGGGGGTGGTCGGGTCGGTCGGGTCGGGGGTCCTGCCCTTGGCGCACAGGGCGCGCACCTTGCCGACCGTGTCCGCGCCTTCCAGCGTGGTCAGGTCGATCATCGAGATCGCCAGGTCGATGGCGTAGGCCTTCGCCGTGGTCTTGATCGAGCGGGTACCGAGGGTGGCGGCACGCGCCTCGAGGCCGACCTGGTCGACGCCGGGCAGGCCGTGCAGGAAGCGGCGGAGCGAGGCCTCGGACGCCGCAACGTCCTGAAGGCCGCTGCCCGCAACGCCGAGGGCATTGGCTGCAACAGTGGACATAGTCACCAGAGCAGCATATCTACGCGCGTAGTCGACCGCTAGGGGGCCTGCCTTTCGTGGCCGGACCGAGACCTCGGAGAAGGCGGAGGGGTGGCAGGGAGCGTGTACGGCCGGGCCGCGCGGCGACCGGCGACCGGGTGGTCCGGGGGCGGCATTCGATGCCGGACCGAGACCTCTCGGTGGGGGGCATGGGGCAGAATCGACGGCATGACCGATTCCGACGGCAAGCCCCGACAGGGTTCCGCCGCCCCCGACGGGGATCCCGCGTACGCGGACCGCGTGTACCGCTCTGTCCCCGGTGTGATCTCCGGAGTGCTGCTGCTGGCCGTCGCCGGCTGGTTGATCGGCGACGCGGTGCTGAACGGGACGGGGAAGACGCCGTACGTCTCGCTCGCGGCGGTACCGGTGTTCGCCTTCCCGGTGATCGCCTACACGCTGCGCCCGGCGGTGCTGGCGGACCGCAGCCGGCTGCTGGTGCGCAACCCGTGGCGGACCATCACCGCGCCGTGGGCCTCGGTGGACGCGCTGCGCGCGGGGTACTCGGTCGAGCTGCTGGCCGGGGGCAAGAAGTACCAGGTGTGGGCGGTGCCGGTGTCACTGCGGCAGCGCAAGCGGGCGACCCGGGCCCAGCAGCGCGGCGGCGCCGAGCACGCCTCCCGGATGGGGATGGTGTTCGGCCGCCAGGCCAACCCGGTGGTGCAGGGCTCGCCCGACCCGACCCGCGCCTGGTCCGACCAGGTGACCAACGTGCTCCAGGAGATGGCCGAGCGCAACGCCCGCCGCCCCGACGCGGCCGGCCCGGTCGAGGTGGCGTGGTGCTGGTGGGTGATCGCGCCGACGCTGGCCGGCCTGGCCGCGCTGATCACGGTGATCGCGGTCTGAGCCGAAGCACGCGAGGGGCCCGCCGGTACGCGACCGGCGGGCCCCTTCTCGTACGGGCGGGCGTCAGACGGCGATGCCCGCGGCCTCGGCCAGGTCGCGCTTGACGGCTTCGAGCAGCTCGGCGGCCCGCTCGCGGGTGGCGGCGAGGTCGGCGGCGGTGGCGACCGGGAGGACGACCTCCAGGTAGCACTTGAGCTTGGGCTCGGTGCCGGACGGGCGGACCACGATGCGGGCCGAGCGGACGGCCTCGCCGGCCAGGTAGTAGCGCAGGCCGTCGGTGGGCGGCAGCTCGGCGGAGCCGGCCGACAGGTCGTCCGCGCGGGTGACCCGGAGGCCGGCCAGGACGGTCGGCGGCTGCTCGCGCAGCCGGCGCATGGCGTCGGCGATCAGCGAGAGGTCCTGCACGCGGACGGACAGCTGGTCGGTGGCGTGCAGGCCGTGCTCCAGCGCCAGGTCGTCCAGCAGGTCGGTCAGGGTGCGGCCGGAGGTCTTGAGGGTGGCGGCCAGTTCGGCGACCAGCAGGGCGGCGGTGATGCCGTCCTTGTCCCGGACGCCCTGCGGGTCGACGCAGTAGCCGAGCGCCTCCTCGTAGCCGTAGCGCAGGCCCTCGGCGCGGGAGAGCCACTTGAAGCCGGTCAGCGTCTCGGCGTAGCCCAGGCCGGCGGCCTCGGCGATCCGGCCCAGCAGGGTGGCGGAGACGATGGTGGTGGCGAAGACGCCCTCGGCCTTCTTGGCGACCAGGGCCGCGCCGAGCAGCGCGCCGACCTCGTCGCCGCGCAGCATCCGCCAGCCGGAGGTGCCGTTGCCGCTGCCGGCCGCGTTGGCGAGGGCCGGGATGGCCACCGCGCAGCGGTCGGCGTCCGGGTCGTTGGCGATCACGATGTCGGGGCCGACCGAGGCGGCGGTGCGGAAGGCGAGGTCCATCGCCCCCGGCTCCTCCGGATTGGGGAAGGCCACGGTCGGGAAGTCCGGGTCGGGCTCGGCCTGCTCGGCGACGACGGTGGGCGCCGGGAAGCCGGCCCGGCGGAAGGCGGCGACCAGGGTGTCGCGGCCGACGCCGTGCATCGGGGTGTAGACGACGTCGAGGTTGCGCGGGCTGTGCTCGTCGACGATCGAGACGGCCCGGGCCAGGTAGGCCTCGATGACGTCCTCGCCGAGCACCTTCCAGCCGTCCTCGGCGCGCGGGACGTCGTGGAGCGAGCCGATGGCGTCGATCTCGGCGGCGATCCCGGCGTCGGCCGGCGGGACGATCTGCGAGCCGTCGCCCAGGTAGACCTTGTAGCCGTTGTCCTGCGGCGGGTTGTGGCTGGCGGTCACGGTGACGCCGGCGGCCGCGCCCAGGTGGCGGACGGCGAAGGCGAGCACCGGGGTCGGCAGCGGGCGCGGCAGCAGCGCGGCGCGCAGGCCGGCGCCGACCACCACGGCGGCGGTGTCCCGGGCGAAGTCGTAGGACTTGTGGCGGGCGTCGTAGCCGATCACGACCAGGTCGCCCAGGTTCTGCTGCTTGACGTAGGCGACCAGGCCGGCGGCGGCCCGGATCACCACGGCGCGGTTCATCCGCATCGGGCCCGCGCCCAGTTCGCCGCGCAGGCCGGCGGTGCCGAACTGGAGCCGGTCGGCGAAGCGCTCGGCGAGGTCCGACCAGGCGAGCTTGCCGTCCGTCTCGGCCGCCGGGTCCTCGGCCCGGGCGAGCAGGGCCGTCAGCTCCTCGCGGGTCTGCGGGTCGGGGTCCTCGGCCAGCCAGGTTCGGGCCCGGGCGAGGAGGTCGGTGGTGG
The DNA here is from genome assembly GCF_056435345.1 of Kitasatospora sp. NPDC043950. Taxonomy (NCBI): domain Bacteria; kingdom Bacillati; phylum Actinomycetota; class Actinomycetes; order Kitasatosporales; family Streptomycetaceae; genus Kitasatospora; species Kitasatospora sp. NPDC043950. The sequence continues at coordinate 51,759 of NZ_JBWKER010000038.1, read as the reverse complement.
TTGCCTGCGTCATGGCTGCCTGCTCCATCGGGAAGTGCGTCGGTTGGTCGGCCGGAGGGTTCCGCAAAGAAGGGGGGTGCACATGCGGACGGGGCCCGCGGGGCGTGATCAACGGATCACGGCCGCCCGAGGGCCCCGTCGCTCATGATTGTGCGCCTAGGCCTGTCAGATCCGCTCAAGGACCTTCGCGAGCAGCTCGCCCATGCGCTCGGCGGAGGCCTTGCCGGCCTCCAGCACCTCGGCGTGGTTGAGCGGCTCGCCGGTGATGCCGGCGGCCAGGTTGGTGACCAGCGAGATGCCGAGCACCTCGGAGCCGGCCTCGCGGGCGGCGATGGCCTCCAGGGTGGTGGACATGCCGACCAGCTCGCCGCCGATCACCCGGGCCATGTTGACCTCGGCCGGGGTCTCGTAGTGCGGGCCGCGGAACTGGACGTAGACGGCCTCGTCCAGGCTCGGGTCCACCTCGCGGCAGAGCGCGCGCAGGCGCTTGGAGTACAGGTCGGTGAGGTCGACGAAGTTGGCGCCGACGATCGGGGAGTCCGCGGTCAGGTTGATGTGGTCGCTGATCAGGACCGGCTGGCCGGGGACCCAGCCCTCGCGCAGACCGCCGCAGCCGTTGGTCAGCACGATGATGCCGCAGCCGGCCGCGGCGGCGGTGCGCACGCCGTGGACGACGGTGGCCACGCCGTGGCCCTCGTAGTAGTGGTTGCGGCCGAGGAAGATCAGGGCGCGCTTGTCGCCGATCTTCACCGAGCGGATCGTGCCGGCGTGGCCGGCGACGGCGGGGGCGGGGAAGCCCGGGAGCTCGGTGACCGGGAACTCGGCCACGGTCTCGCCCAGGGCGTCGGCGGCCGGCACCCAGCCGGAGCCCATCACCAGGGCGACGTCGTGCCGCTCGGCACCGGTCAGCTCGCGCAGGCGCTCGGCGGCGGCCTGGGCGGCGGCGTAGGGGTCGGCGGAGACGACCGACTGAGGAGATGCGTTCACGGCTCCGAGGATAGACGGGTTTCGACTACGCGCGTAGAAAATCCGGCGCGGCATGCCGGATCGTTACCCGGTTGACCCGAAAGCACAGCTCGGTGGCGTCTTTCGGGTGACGCCGCTCGTCGGTACGTACAAATCGGTGCGAGGCCGGTGCGAGGCCGGTGCGAGGTCGAACCGCAGTCGGCCCGCGGGCGGTGCGGGCCGGGAGCCGGGCCCGGGTTCAGAGCCGCTTCGCGCTGCGCAGCCCCTTCGCGTACAGGCCGTTGTCGTCCAGTCGCGCGGTGCCGCCCTTGTCGCCGAAGGTCGGGCCGTCCGCCTCCTCCCGGCTGGAGATGTACCGGGGGTGGCCGTCGGTGTCCAGGCCCAGGTAGATGCCGGTGTGGTCGAGCCGGGCGCCGGTGCGGGCGTCGATCTCGAAGAACACCAGGTCGCCGGGCTGGAGCGGGTCGATCGAGGCCGGTCGCAGGGTGGTGTCGGAGCCCGGCGCGGTGGTCAGCGGCAGCACCGGGACGCCCGGGCCGACCCTGGCCAGGCCGTTGGCGCTGCGCGGCAGGCCGGGGCCGGCCACGTCCTTGGAGAGCAGCGGGTAACCGGAGCGGTAGCCGTAGACCATCCGGACGTACCCGGAGCAGTCGAAGGCGCCGTACCGCGTCCTGTCCGGCTGCTTGGCCACCTTGTCGGCGAACGTGTACGGAACGCCGAGGTAGTCGAGGAAGTCGGTCTGCTCCAGCCGCAGGTCGTTGCCCACCGAACCGTTCGGGTTGAGCGGGCCGAAGGAGGCGTCGCCCTTGAACCGCACGCCCTTGGCGTCCTTCTCCGGCGCCGCGCCGGCCAGGTACTGGGTGGCCACCGCCAGCACGTCGTCCGCGGTGGAGCCGAGCGACTGCTGGAACCAGGTGCGGAACCAGCCCTCCTGCTCGGCGCCCGGTCGCCACGGCTGCGGCATCAGCCGGACCCAGGTGTCGGTCACCACGGTGGCCGTGGTGGTGCCCGGTTCGGCGAAGGTGCGGCTCGGGCCGGCCAGGACGGCGGTGCGGGCGCTGTCGGTCAGGGTGGCGACCACGCCGCCGCGGGCGTCCCGGACCACCGTGCGGTCGGGTCCGCCCAGCCGCTCGTAGCGGTACTCGGCGGCGGTGCCCCGGGCGGGGCCGGGCGCGGCGGTGGTGGTGATCAGGGGTGCGCCGCCGCCCGGGTCCGACGGCCGGTCGTGGTCGCGGTCGCGCAGCTGGACGGTGAGGTAGCCGCTGGCGGCCAGCAGGGCCACGGCGAGGCCGCCGCTGAGCAGGGACTTGCGGGTGACGGGCATCGGGGTCTTCCTGGGGGTTCCTGCGGGATTCCGGGCGAGGGTTCCTGAACGGGGGATCAGGTGCCGGGCAGGGCGCCGAGCAGGACGCCGGCGGTGAGCACCACGTAGTTGGCGAGCGTCACCGTGCTGGTGGCCATCAGGGTGGCCGCCCGGGGCTGGCGGACCAGCTGGTAGGCGATCAGGCCGGGGACGATGAACCCGAGCGTCTGGTTGGCGTACAGGGTGGGCAGTTCGCGCTGGAGGACCAGCATCACGGTGGCCTGCAGCAGCACGCCGATCAGCACCACGGCGGCGAACAGCCGCTTGCCGTACAGGATCACCAGCTTCTGGACCACCCGGGTGGCGAGGTAGGTCAGCACCGTCACGCCGATCACGATGGCCACCCGCTGGAGGTCCTCGACCAGGGTGAGGGCCAGCCAGCCGGGGGTGATCATGCCGCCGGGGGAGAGGTTGGTGGTCAGGTAGCAGACGAGCGAGAAGACCAGGCCGAGCGCGATGCCGATGGCGGCGATCTCGGGGGTGAGCTCGGTGGGGATCACTGCTGGTCTCCGTGGTGGGGGGTGTGGTGGTGGGGCTCGAACCAGGAGTCGGGGAGCGGTTCGGGGCGGTGGACGGGCCGGTACGCGGAGTCGTACACCGGCTCGGGGTAGAGCGGTTCGGGCTCGTGGTACGGGAGTTCGGGGGCGTCGGGCGCGTCCGGGGCCTCGTCGGGGGCGAGCCGGGCCAGCTCCTCCAGGAACAGTTCGCCCTGGCCGTGGATGTTGCCGACGGCCACCAGCGAGGAGTCCGGCCCGAGTTCGGCCAGCAGTTCGGCGGTGAGCCGGGCCGGGTCGCGCTTGTCGCCGCCGAGGTCGACCACCCGGCCGGACCACCCGGCCGGGATGCCGTCCCGGGCGCTCCTGGTGGGGTGGCCGATCAGGAACACGGCGTCCGGGTCGAGGTCGGGCACGATCTGGCCCATCTGGCCGTTGCGCTCCACCCGGTCCGGGCGGCAGTTGATCACCACGTTGAGCGGGCGGTGGATCGCGCCCAGGCCCTCCAGCTGGCGGACGTTCATCAGCGTGGACTCGGGGTCGTTGGCGGCGAAGACGTTGGCGAAGCGCAGCCGCTTGCCGTCCTCGGTGCGGTAGCGCTCGACCGACAGCACGCCCGGGTCCGGCGGGGCCGCCCACATGCCCCGTAGCGCGGTCCGCCGCTCCACGCCGAGGAGTTCGGCGACGGCCAGGGCGATCGCCACGTTCTCCTTGAAGGTGAACCAGCTGAACCCGCGCAGCTCCTCGTCGGTGACCGACTCCGGGTCCACCACGATCAGCTCGCAGTCGCGCCGGGCCGCCTCCGCGCGCAGGATGTGCGCGCGCTCCCGCTCGGCGGTGACGCACACCCCACCGACCGGCATCGAGCGGGACAGCGAGCGGGCGACGTCGTCCAGGGTCGGGCCCATCTCGGCGAGGTGGTCCTCGCGGACGTTGCACAGCACGCCGATGGTGGAGCGGATCAGCTTGGTCTGGTTGACCTCCTGGAGCGCCGGCATGACGGCCATGCACTCGATCACCAGGGCGTCCGGCCGGTAGGTGGCGGCGCGGCGGACGATGCCGATCTGCTCGACCACGTTGGCGATGCCGAACTTGCGGTAGACCGGCTCCTCGGTGGCGTCCGGGTGGATGAACCGGGCCGCCGTGCCGGTGGTCTTGGCGACCGTCACCAGCCCGCCGCCGCGCAGCGCGCCCGCGCAGAGCCGGGTGATCGAGCTCTTGCCGCGGATGCCGTTGACCAGCACCCGGGTCGGGATCTGTTCCAGCGCGGCGAAGTGCCGGCGCTGCTCGACGATGCCGGCCACCAGCAGCACGGCGCAGCACACCAGCAGCACGACGTAGAGGAAGAGCACGGGAGGTCCTTCGGGCGGGGCTCAGCGGGCGTGCGCGGGCACGGGGACGGACTCGGGGGCGGCGGTGCGGCGGGGGCGGGCCGGCTCCTGACGGACGAGTTCCTGGCGGATCAGCTCCAGGCTCCGGGCGACGGCGCCGACCTCGTCGTGGTGGACGGGGTAGAGGACCGTCCGGCGGTCCCCGGCGGCCAGCGCCTCGGCGCTCGCCGCGAGCCGGCGCAGCGGCAGGCCGACCGCGATGAACAGCCAGCCGAGGCAGAGCGCGGCCGCGGCCAGGCCGAGCATGCCGGCCAGTACGGTCCGCCGGTCGGCCCGGTTCTCGTCCAGGTGCAGCCACGCCACCGGGTGGGCGGTGACCACCGACCAGCCCAGCTTGGCCACGCTGCCGTTGCCGCCGAGCGGGGCGGCGGCGAACAGCGCCGGGTCGCCGCCGCCGCGCAGCACCTCGGCGGCGGCCGACTTCTTCGCCTGGGCCAGCAGGGCCCTGGCACGGCCCTCGGGCAGCTCGCCGAAGGAGCTGTAGCCCTCGTTGGCGGCGAGCACCCGCTGCCGTTCGTCGACCAGCCAGACCCGGCCGAGGCCGGGGCGGACCAGCAGCCCGCTGAGGAAGTCCGTCTTGAACTCGCCGATCAGCACGGGCCCCGGCGGCTCGGCGGCGCCCTCCGCCTCCGCGTCGGCGGGGGCGGCGGTGAGGGCCGCGCGGGCGGCGATCCTGGGCTCCCGGCCGGAACTGTTGAGCAGCAGCACGCCGCTCGCGCCGAGGGCCTGCGGGCCGGTGCGGTGCGGGGTGTCGCCGGCGTGCGCGAGGACCTCGCCGTTCGCGCCGAGGACGTACAGCGCGCGGTAGCGGTCGTGCTCGGCGAGGGTGGCGCGCAGCAGGGCGTCGGCCTTGCCGACGGAGGCGCCGGCGAGTTCGGGGGCGAGCGAACGCAGGTCCGCGTAACCCTCGTTGAGCGCCTGGCGGATCCGGTCGGCGGCGGTGTCGGTGCGGTCGCGCTGGCCCGCCACCACCTGGGTGGGGACCCGTACGGTCGGGTCGTTGCCGCCCAGGAACAGCAGCGGGCCGGACCAGCCGAGCACCAGGACGGCGCACAGCGCCAGCGGCAGCGCGGTGCCGGGGCGGCGCTTCGGCGCGGCGGGGGCCGGCGGGCGGGCCGGGTCGAGGAGTTGCAGCCGCAGCTCCTCCAGGGCGCGGGCGATCCGGCCGGCCTCCCCCCGTTTCGGGCCGCGGACCGGCAGGTCGAGCCGTTCGCCGCGGGTGAGCCGGCGGGACTCCAGGAACAGCCGCAGCAGCGGCCGCTGGAGGCTGCGGCTGAGGTACCACGCGAGCAGCAGGGCCAGGGCGAGCAGCGCGCCGGCGGCGGCCAGGCCGAGCGCGGGGTGGCGCAGGCTGCCGGGCTTGCCGTCGACGGTGCTGGTGGAGACCACGGTCAGGCCGAGCGGGGCGGCCGGGTCGTGCCCGCCCGCGGTGCCGACGGCGGCGTAGCCGGCGACCCGGCGCACGCCCTTGGCGTCCGGGCTGCCGGACAGGCTGCCGGCGGCCGTCCCGCCGGGCGCCGGGCGTTCGCGGGCGGCGCGCTCCCGGGCACCGGTGACCACGGCGCGGTCGGCCTCGGCGCCGAGTTCGGCGCCGGTGCTGTCCAGGACGGCGCCGGCGGCGTCGAGGACCTGGATGGTCTGTTCCTTGCGGGTCGCGATGCCGGGCAGCCGCAGGTTGTCGGAGGCGACCAGCAGGGCGCGGCCGTCGGCCTTGGTGGCGACCAGGGCGAAGGTGAGCAGCCGGGTGCCGGCGGCGGAGGGCACCAGGACGGGCGCGGGCGCGGTGTCGGTGACCCGGCTGAGGTCGAGGCCGGCCAGCGGCACGGTCTCGCCGCGGGCGGCGAGCAGCCGGCCGGTGTCGGGGCGGACCACCACCGTGCCGCGCCACTTGTGGTACGCCTGGCCGAGTGCGGACAGCACCGCGGTCGGCTCGGCGGGCGCGGCGTCGTAGCGGGCGGCGGCCCGGCGCAGGTCGGTGGCGCTCTCGTGCAGCCCGGCGCGCAGCGAGGCCGCGGTGTCCTCGGCGGCGTACTGGTGGGACTCCCGGACGGCCTGCGGGGTGTCGTCGACGCGCAGCCCGCCGACGGCGAGCGCGGTGATGGCGGCGACGGCGAGCAGCAGCACCAGCAGCAGCGCGATGGGCGGGCGGATGCCTCCCAGCAGCGGCATGTCGGCCCGGCGGCGATAGCGGTGCTGTCGCGGCGGGTTGGGTGCCGTGCTCACGGGGCCTCGTTCTTCTCGGGGCTCGGCGCACCTGTCCCCGGGAGGTCCGCCGGCCTTCTCGTCGGTCAAGCGCTGATCAAGAGTCGGTCAAGCCGGAACAGCGTACGAAGGAGATTTCGAAAAGTTGTCACGTTCCGGTGTCGATCGGATGCCGCTTCGGGATCTCTTTCCGTGGACCGGGCGTGGTGCGCGGCCCCAGGTGGCCCCCGGCGGTCCTCGGCGGGCGGCACGGTAGGTTCGACGGCCATGGAGACTCGGGGTTCGCGACGCCCGTTGCTGCTGTCGGCGGCGGTGCTGCTGGTGCTGGCGGCGCTCGCGGCGGTGCTGACGCTGGCCGTGCGCGGCTCCGACGGGCGGCCGTCGGCGGCGGGCGCCGCGGCGGGCCGGAGCGGACCGACCGGGCCCGCCCCGGTGGACCTGGCGGCCCTGGTCGACGGGTACACCGCCGGGTTCACCCCGGGCGGCCCGTACACCGCGCCGGACGCCGGGCAGCGCCGGGCGATCGCCGACGGTGTGCTCGGCGCGCTGGACGGGCAGGCCGAGCAGGCCGGGCGCTCACTGGCGCGGGTCGGCTACCGGCTCACCGAGTTCACCGAGGCGGCGACCGGCCGCCGGGTGGCGGAGATCGCCGACGGCGCGGACGCCGACGGCACGGACGCCGGGAGCCGCGGCTGGGGCCGGGTCTACCTGGACCTCTCGGCCCGGGCGGGCTGGTCCGTGCAGGTGCCCCACCCGGTCTCGGACGCCCGTACCGAGGCGCTCGGGGTGGACCTCTTCCGGGCCGAGCCGGGCGGGGTGCTGGTGCTCGCCGGGGCGCACCGCCGGGCCGGGGCGGACGGCGCCTCGGACGTCGCGCACCGCGCCGACACGGTCTTCGCGGCGGTGGTCGAGGCGCTCACCGGGCGCGGCCTGCCCGGCATCCAGGTGCACGGCTTCGACGAGGGCAGCCTGCCCGGGCAGGACGCGGTGGTCTCCAGCGGCGCCGGCCAGCCGGGCCCGGCCGCCGAGCTGACCGCCACCGGGCTGGGCAGGGCCGGGTACGCGGCCTGTCGGGCCTGGCGGGAGAAGTGCGGGCAGCTCGGGGGCACCACCAACGTCGAGGGCCGGTTCGCGGCCGGGCTCGGCGTGCCGTGGCTGCACGTCGAGCTGGGCAACGGGCTGCGCACCGAGCCGGCCCGCCGTGCGGAGGTGGCCGGGGTGCTGGCGCAGACGGTCCGCGGCTGGGCTGCGGGCCGGAGCTAGTGGGGCCAGGGGCTAGCAGGGGCGGCGGCGCAGGTCCATCACGTAGTCGTGCGGGGCGCCGGCGCTCTCCGCGGCGTCGGCGACCAGGCCGAGGTAGCGGGCCGCGGGCAGGCCGCCCTCGTAGTCGTTGAGCACGTACGTCCAGACCGGGGTGTCGCCGTCCAGGGTCTGCGCGCGCAGTTTGATCTTGCGGTAGATGCCGAGCTGGACGCCCTCCCAGCGGTCCAGGCCCTCCTCGTCCATCGGCGCGACGTCGTACAACGAGACGAAGACCCGGTCCTTGCCGTCCTCGACGACGGTGGCCAACGAGCCCTCCCAGCCGAGCTGTTCACCGCCGAAGGTGAGCCGCCAGCCGTCCAGCCACCCGGTGCCGCGCAGTGGTGAGTGCGGGGCGCGGCGGGTCATCTGCCGTGCATCGAGGTTGGTGGCATACGCGGCGTAAAGGGGCATGAGGGGAAGACTAGCCCGGCCGGTGGACGGTCCGTGGCGACTGGGCGATCGCACAGAAGCCCGGACCCCGGCGTGGCGGCGCTCCCGGCGTGCGGGACAATGGTGCACGTGACTCGGATCGTGATCATCGGTGGCGGACCCGGCGGCTACGAGGCTGCGCTGGTGGCCGCGCAGCTCGGCGCGGAGGTGACCGTCGTCGACCGCGACGGTCTGGGCGGATCGGCGGTGCTCACCGACTGCGTGCCGTCGAAGACCCTGATCGCGACCGCGGAGGTGATGACCACCTTCGACAGCTCGTACGAGGAGCTGGGCATCACCGTCGCGCAGGACGAGGCCGCGGACGCGGCCAAGGTCATCGGCGTGGACCTGGGCAAGGTCAACCGCCGTGTGAAGCGACTGGCGATCGCGCAGTCCCACGACATCACCCAGTCGGTCACCCGGGCCGGGGTCACCGTGCTGCGCGGCCGCGGCCGGCTCGGCGGCGGCGGGCAGGCGGTGGACGGCTCCCGCGAGGTGCTGGTGGACGCGCCGGACGGCACCGTCCAGTCGCTGCGCGCCGACGCGGTGCTGATCGCCACCGGCGCCCACCCCCGCGAGCTGCCGGACGCCCAGCCGGACGGCGAGCGGATCCTCACCTGGACCCAGGTGTACGACCTGGAGGAGCTGCCCCGCGAGCTGATCGTGGTCGGCTCCGGTGTGACCGGCGCGGAGTTCGCGGGTGCCTACCAGGCGCTCGGCTCCAAGGTCACCCTGGTCTCCAGCCGTGACCGGGTGCTGCCGGGCGAGGACCCGGACGCCGCCGAGGTGCTGGAGGACGTCTTCCGCCGCCGCGGCATGAACGTGATGGGCCGCTCGCGCGCCGAGAGCGTCAAGCGGATCGGCGACCGGGTCGAGGTGGCCCTCGCCGACGGCAAGGTGATCGAGGGCACGCACTGCCTGATGGCGGTCGGCTCGATCCCCAACACCGCGGAGATGGGCCTGGAGGAGGCCGGGGTCAAGCTCAACGACTGGGGCCAGATCCAGGTCGACCGGGTCTCCCGCACCAGCGCCCCGGGCGTCTACGCGGCCGGCGACTGCACCGGCGTCTTCATGCTCGCCTCGGTGGCGGCCATGCAGGGCCGGATCGCGATGTACCACGCGCTCGGCGACGCGGTGCAGCCGCTGAACCTGAAGACCGTCGCCTCCAACGTCTTCACCGACCCGGAGATCGCCACCGTCGGCTACACCGCGGCCGATGTGGAGTGCGGCAAGATGGACGCGGTCGTGGTCAAGCTGCCGCTGCGCGGCAACCCGCGGGCGAAGATGCAGGGCATCCGGGACGGCTTCGTGAAGCTGTTCTGCCGCCCGGGCACCGGCATCGTGGTGGGCGGCGTGGTCGTCGCCCCGCGGGCCAGCGAGCTCATCCACCCGATCGCGCTCGCGGTGGACGCCAATCTGACCGTCGAACAGGTGGCCAGCGCCTTCACCGTCTACCCGTCGGTCTCCGGCTCGACCGCCGAGGCCGCCCGGCAGCTGCACATCCGCAAGCGGGTCGAGGGCGAATCCTGAACCTCCGGCGCACAGTTGAGGGCGGCTGCCGATCGGCGGCCGCCCTTCGCGCAGGAGTGATCGTCACCCGGACGGCGGGCGCGGTCCCGGGCTGCTGACGGCGCGTATTGTACGGTCACGCGCCGCTCTTGCGTGAGCAATTCCAGCTACTAGCTGCAAACGCCTGAAAGCAGACGGTCACGCACGTTACCGTCGGTTCTGTGTTTGCAGCAGAACGTCGCCAGTTGATCCTCGAAATGGTGCGCGCCAACGGAGCGGTCTCGCTCCGGGAGTTGGCCCGCGTCGTCCAGACCTCCGAAGTGACCGTGCGCCGCGACGTACGGGCCCTGGAGGCAGAAGGGCTCCTCGACCGCCGGCACGGCGGCGCGGTGCTCCCCGGCGGCTTCAGCCGCGAACCCGGCTACCCGCAGAAGACCCACCTCTCCGCGGCGGAGAAGAGCGCCATCGCGGACCTCGCCGCCGGCCTGGTGGAGGAGGGGGACGCGGTGGTGGTCGGCGCCGGCACCACCACCCAGGAGCTGGCCCGCAGGCTGGCCAGGGTGCCCGGCCTCACCGTGGTCACCAACTCGCTGCTGGTCGCCCAGGCGCTGGCGCACGCCAACCGGGTGGAGGTGGTGATGACCGGCGGCACCCTGCGGGGTTCCAACTACGCGCTGGTCGGCAGCGGTGCCGAGCAGTCCCTGCACGGGCTGAGGGTCTCCAAGGCCTTCATCTCCGGCAGCGGGCTGACCGCGGAGCGGGGCCTATCCACCGCCAACATGCTGTCCGCGAGCGTGGACCGGGCGCTGGTGCAGTCGGCCAACGAGGTCATCGTCCTCGCCGACCACACCAAGCTCGGCGCGGACTCCATGTTCCAGACCGTGCCCACCGAGAACATCACCCGGCTGGTCACGGACGAGCAGGCGACCGCCGACGACGGCACCGCCCGGGAACTCGACGCGATCGCCGACTGCGGGGTGCAGATCGACCTGGCGCCGCTCGGCGCCGCCCCCACCGGGGACGCCCCGGTGCACGGCACCGGCAGCGGGCCCGTCCACCAGACCCAGCCCGGCCCGCTGGCACGCCGCCCCGCCCCGCCCCCCGGCGGCGCCCCGCTGCCCGGCCAGCGCCGGCCGGGCGCGCACGGCGGTCCGGCCGGGCCGGGCGGCATGCCGACCCGGCTGGCCGAGCTGGGCCTCCCGCGCGGGCGCTGAGGGCCCGTACAGCCGCGCGAACGCGGCCGGCCCGCACCCCCCGAGGGGGTACGGGCCGGCCGGTGCTCCAGGGAGCGTGTCAGTCCTTGATCTCGCACAGCGCGGCGCCGCTGCTGACGCTCGCGCCCACCTCGGCCTTGAGGCCGACGACGGTGCCCGCCTTGTGCGCGTTCAGCGGCTGCTCCATCTTCATCGCCTCCAGGACCACGATCAGCTCGCCCTCGGCGACGACCTGGCCCTCCTCGACGGCGACCTTGACGATGGTGCCCTGCATCGGCGAGGCCAGGGTGTCACCGCTGACGGCCGAACCGGCCTTCTTGGCGCCCACCCGGCGCTTGGCCTTCGCGGCACCCGCGGCACCGGGCGCCGGGGCCGCCGAGACGCCCAGCGAGGACGGCAGCGAGACCTCGATCCGCTTGCCGCCGACCTCGACCACGACGGTCTCGCGGCCCTCGGCCTCCTCGCCGTCGCCGGCCGCGCCCGCGAACGGCGGGATGGTGTTGTCGAACTCGGTCTCGATCCAGCGGGTGTAGATCGTGAACGGGCCCTCGCCGCCGTGCACCTCGGGCGCGAACGCCGGGTCGGTGACGACCGCCTGGTGGAACGGGATGGCGGTGGCCATGCCCTCCACCTTGAACTCGTTCAGCGCGCGGCGGGCCCGCTCCAGGGCCTGCTTGCGGTCCCGGCCGGAGACGATCAGCTTGGCCAGCAGGGAGTCCCAGGCCGGGCCGATGACCGAGCCGGTCTCCACGCCGGAGTCCAGCCGGACACCCGGGCCGGACGGCGGCGCGAACAGCGTCACGGTGCCGGGCGCGGGCAGGAAGCCCCGACCCGGGTCCTCGCCGTTGATGCGGAACTCGAACGAGTGGCCGCGCACCTCGGGGTCGCCGTAGCCCAGTTCCTCGCCGTCGGCGATCCGGAACATCTCGCGGACCAGGTCGAGTCCGGTGACCTCCTCGGTGACCGGGTGCTCGACCTGCAGCCGGGTGTTGACCTCCAGGAAGGAGATCGTGCCGTCCAGCGCCACCAGGAACTCGCAGGTCCCGGCGCCCTCGTAGCCGGCCTCCTTCAGGATGGCCTTGGACGCCCGGTACAGCTCGGCGTTCTGCTCGGCGGTCAGGAACGGCGCGGGCGCCTCCTCGACCAGCTTCTGGTGCCGGCGCTGGAGCGAGCAGTCACGGGTGGAGACGACCACCACGTTGCCGTGCTTGTCCGCGAGGCACTGGGTCTCCACGTGCCGCGGGTTGTCCAGGTAGCGCTCGACGAAGCACTCGCCGCGGCCGAAGGCGGCGACGGCCTCGCGCACCGCGGACTCGTACAGCTCCGGGATCTCCTCCAGCGTGCGGGCGACCTTGAGGCCGCGGCCGCCGCCGCCGAAGGCCGCCTTGATGGCGACCGGAAGGCCGTGCTCCCGGGCGAACACGACCACCTCGTCGGCACCCGAGACCGGGTCCGGGGTGCCGGCGACCAGCGGCGCGCCGGCGCGCTGCGCCACGTGCCGGGCCGTGACCTTGTCACCGAGGTCGCGGATGGCCTGCGGGGGCGGGCCGATCCAGGTCAGGCCCGCGTCGAGGACGGCCTGGGCGAAGTCGGCGTTCTCCGACAGGAACCCGTAGCCGGGGTGGATGGCGTCGGCCCCGGAGTCCGCCGCGGCCTTCAGGACCTTGGCGATGTCCAGGTAACTGGTGCCGGGGGTGTCTCCACCCAGCGCGTAAGCCTCGTCGGCCGCGCGGACGTGCAGCGCATCCCGGTCCGGCTCGGCGTAGACGGCGACGCTGGCGATACCGGCGTCCGAGCAGGCCCGGGCGACGCGGACGGCGATTTCCCCGCGGTTGGCGATGAGCACCTTGCGCACTGTGGCTCCCTTCTTGAACCTGGTCGAGTTTATGGATTCCTGGGCGGTACCGGCGAGTAGCCCCAGGTTGTGAACTATCCCACACGGACGGTGATGAATTTCCGGGGCCCGTCGGCCGCCCGTCCGGTGACGCCGCAGGTCGCGGCCGGTGCGGTCGAACCGGCCGGATCCACAGCGGGTGACCGGGCGTTGTCCGGTTCCCCGGTGGCATCGGACACACTCTCGCGCGGGCGGCTCAAAGGACGGTGGAACGGGCGGCGGGGCGCCGCGGTCCCGCGGGCCCGGCCGTCAGGCCCAGAGGTCGACCAGCCGGACGTCCAGGTCGGCGAGCAGGGCGCGCAGCAGCGGCAGCGAGAGGCCGATGACGTTGCCCGGGTCGCCGTCGATGCCCTCGATGAACGGCGCCGAGCGCCCGTCCAGGGTGAACGCCCCGGCGACGTGCAGGGGCTCGCCGGAGGCCACGTAGGCGGCGATCTCGGCGTCGTCCGGGGTGCCGAAGCGGACGGTGGTGGACGCGGTCGCCGAGGACTGCCGGCCGGTCGCGGTGTCGATCACGCAGTGGCCGGTGCGCAGCACCCCGGCGCGACCGCGCATCGACTGCCAGCGGGCGAGCGCCTCGGTGGCGTCGGCGGGCTTGCCGAGGGCCTGGCCGTCCAGCTCCAGGACGGAGTCGCAGCCGATCACCAGCTCGCCGCCGGTCAGTTCGGCGGCGACCGCCTTCGCCTTCGCCTCGGCCAGCACCAGGGCGAGTTCGGCCGGGGTGGCGGCGCTGATCGCGTCCTCGTCGACGCCGCTGACCACCACGCGCGGGTCGAGGCCCGCTTGGCGCAGCAGTCCGAGGCGGGCGGGGGAGGCGGAGGCGAGGACGAGGATGCGCTGGTCGGTCATGCCCCTCAGGGTAGGGGGTGCCGGTGTCCGCCGTTCGGGTGAACGACGGCCACCGCAGTCGGATCAGCGGCGGTCACAGCAGGAGGAGGACGGCGGCCACCATCGCGAGGGCGGCGAGCACCCGGCCGGCCCGGTGCAGCCGCTCCATCATCCGGCGGGCCTCCGGGGAGGGCTCGTCGCGGGGGTCTGACCAGAGCACACGTCCAGGGTGCGCCGCGCCCGGCCCCGGGCGCCTGAGTATCCGTACTCAGCTTTCGGGCAATCCGGGCGGACGGGCCCGAACGGGTGCGGGGGGGGGGGGGGGGGGGGGGGGGGGGGGGGGGGGGGGGGGGCGGGGGGGGTGGGGGGGGGGGGGGGGGGGGGGGGGGGGGGGGGGGGGGGGGGGGGGGGCAACCCCCCCCCCCCCCCCCCCCCCCCCCCCCCCACCCGGCGGATCAGCTCGCCCAGCCGGACGTCCGCCAGGCGTTGACGCCCGGGTGGACGGCCGGGCGGAACAGGCGGGAGCGGTCGTTCCAGGGGGCGGCCGGGCCGGCACCGGCCAGGCGTGCCGCCTCGGCGGCGGCCTGCGCGGCGGCGGCCCGGGCCTGGACCACCGCCAGGACGGCGGCGAGCTCCTCGGGGGTCGGCTGCCCGTGCAGCACGTGGATCGGGGCCATGGCTCAATTCTCTCCCGACGGGGGCCTACAGGGGGATGTTGCCGTGCTTCTTCGGCGGCAGCACCTCGCGCTTGCCGCGCAGTGCCCGCAGACCCCGGACGATGTGTCGGCGGGTCTCGCTCGGCGGGATCACCGCGTCCACGTAGCCGCGCTCGGCCGCCAGGTACGGGTTCAGCAGGGTGTCCTCGTACGAGGCGATCAGCTCGGCCCGCTTCTGCTCGGCGCCGCCCGCCGACCCGGCCTCGGCGATCTCCCGCCGGTGCAGGATGTTGACCGCGCCCTGCGCGCCCATCACCGCGATCTGCGCGGTCGGCCAGGCCAGGTTGAGGTCGGCGCCCAGGTGCTTGGAGCCCATGACGTCGTACGCGCCGCCGAAGGCCTTGCGGGTGATCACGGTGATCAGCGGGACGGTCGCCTCGGCGTAGGCGTAGATCAGCTTGGCGCCGCGGCGGATGATGCCGTCCCACTCCTGCTCGGTGCCGGGCAGGAAGCCGGGCACGTCGACGAAGGTCAGCACCGGGATGTTGAAGGAGTCGCAGGTCCGGATGAAACGGGCGGCCTTCTCGCTGGCGTTGATGTCCAGGCAGCCGGCCAGGTCCATCGGCTGGTTGCCGACGATGCCGACGGACTGGCCCTCGACCCGGCCGAAGCCGGTGATGATGTTGCCCGCGTACAGCGGCTGGGTCTCCAGGAACTCGCCGTCGTCGACGATGTGCTCGATCACCTTGCGCATGTCGTACGGCTGGTTCGCCGAGTCCGGCACGATGGCGTCGAGTTCGAGGTCCTCGTCGGTGACGGTGAGGTCCGCCTGCTCGGGGTAGGACGGCGGGTCCGACAGGTTGTTGGAGGGCAGGTACGAGAGCAGGCTCTTGACGTACTCGACGGCCTCCTTCTCGTCGGTGGCCAGGTAGTGCGCGTTGCCGGACTTGCTGTTGTGGGTGCGGGCGCCGCCCAGTTCCTCCATGCCGACGTCCTCGCCGGTCACGGTCTTGATCACGTCCGGGCCGGTGATGAACATGTGCGAGGTCCGGTCGGCCATCACCACGAAGTCGGTGATCGCGGGGGAGTACACCGCGCCGCCCGCGCAGGGGCCCATGATCAGCGAGATCTGCGGGATCACGCCCGAGGCGTGCACGTTGCGGCGGAAGATCTCGCCGTACAGGCCGAGCGAGACCACGCCCTCCTGGATCCGGGCGCCGCCGGAGTCGTTGATGCCGATGACCGGGCAGCCGGTCTTCAGCGCGAAGTCCATCACCTTGACGATCTTCTCGCCGAACACCTCGCCCAGGGAGCCGCCGAACACGGTGAAGTCCTGGGCGAAGACGGCGACCTGGCGGCCGTCCACGGTGCCGTAGCCGGTCACCACGCCGTCGCCGTACGGGCGGTTCCGCTCCTGCCCGAAGTTCGTCGAGCGGTGCCGGGCGAACTCGTCGAACTCGACGAAGGAGTCCTCGTCCAGCAGCTCCGCGACCCGCTCGCGGGCCGTCAGCTTGCCCTTGGCGTGCTGCTTCTCCACGGCCGCGGCGGAGCCGGAGTGCACCGCCTCGTCGAGCCTGCGCCGCAGGTCGGCGAGCTTGCCGGCGGTGGTGTGGGGGTCGTACGGCGCCTCGGTCATCCGGTGGCTCTCCCTGATCCATGGGCCGCGACCTGTTCGAGTGCGCGCGGGCCGGAGTGGGGGCCCGCGCATGAGGGCAGGGCGGCGCTGCGAACTACCGTTGGGTAGCGTAGCCAGCGCGCGGGCCCGGACGTCACGTCCTGGCGTTATGGCCATCGACACAGTGTGTCAACGCGCGTTCTGCGGGACGATGGGGCGGCCTACGCCCCCGGCGTCCGCACACCCCCTAGTGTTCTGGACCATGACCGCACCCGACTCCCCCCGCCGCAGTGGACTGCGCGGTTTCGGCCACGCCGGACCGTCGCCGTGGACCGACCTGGACCGCCCGCCGCTGGACGAGGCGGCGCTGCGCCGCGACCTGCTGGTCCCGGACGGGCTCTGGACCTCGGTGGACGTCGTCGCCGAGACCGGCTCCACCAACAACGACCTCGCCGCCCGCGCCCGGGCCGGCGCCCCGCAGGGCGCGGTGCTGGTCGCCGAGGTGCAGAACGCCGGGCGCGGCCGGCTGGAGCGCCAGTGGAGCGCCCCGGCCCGCTCCGGGCTGTTCCTGTCCGTCCTGCTGCGCCCCGAGGAGGTGCCGGTCGAACGCTACGGCTGGCTGCCGATCCTGGTCGGGGTGGCCACCGCCAGCACGCTGAGCCGGGTCGCCGGGGTCGAGGTCGGGCTGAAGTGGCCCAACGACCTCCAGGTGGAGATCGACGGCGCCGAGCGCAAGCTCGGCGGCATCCTCACCGAGCTGAGCGGTGGCGCCGTGGTCGCGGGCCTCGGCATCAACGTCTCGCTGCGCGAGCCCGAACTGCCCGTCCCCACCGCCGCCTCGCTCGCGCTGGCCGGCGCCGAGGTCACCGACCGGTCCACCCTGCTGCGCGCCCTGCTGCGCGAGTTCGCCGGGTTGTACCGCACCTGGACGGCCGCCGCCGGCGACCCGCACACCAGCGAGCTGCTCCGCGCCTACGCGGACCGCTGCACCACGCTCGGCCGCCAGGTGAAGGTGCACCTGCCGGGCGACCGGGAGCTGGTCGGCGAGGCGGTGGCGATCGACGGCGACGGCCGCCTGGTGGTCCGCACCCCCGACGGCGCACGCCGGGCGGTCGGCGCGGGGGACGTCGTCCACGTGCGCCCCGAGCCCCGCTGAACGGCACTCTTCACCTCTCCTTGACCCGGGCTGATGCCCCGGATCGCGCGATTCCGTGCGAACATTCCACCTGGCAGCGGTGTGAGGCGCGCCACTGCCCGCCGGGTGGCGGGCGCGCCCGGACAGGCAGGACACGAGGCGAGTGCGGCGACCGCACGGGGACGGACCGGTGGCAGAGGACGGCAGCAGCGGCGCGACATCGGGGACCCACGACCCCACGGTCGCGCTCGAACTGGAACGCCTGATCCTGGACGCGCCACGCCGCTACACCCCGTACCAGGCCGCGCGGGCCGCCGACGTCCCGATGGAGCTGGCGACCCGCTTCTGGCGGGCCATGGGCTTCCCCGACATCGGCCAGTCCCGGGCCCTCACCGACGGCGACGTGATCGCCCTGCGCCGGCTCGCCGGCCTGGTCGAGTCCGGCCTGCTCAGCGAGTCGATGGCGATCCAGGTGGCCCGCTCCACCGGCCAGACCACCGCCCGGCTGGCCGGCTGGCAGATGGACACCTTCCTGGAGAACCTCACCCAGGCCGTCGAGCCCGGCCTGACCCGCGCCGACGTCGCCTACCCGCTGGTCGAGCTGCTGCTGCCGGAGCTGGAGCAGTTCCTGGTGTACGTCTGGCGCCGCCAGCTCGCCGCCGTCACCGGCCGGGTGGTCCAGGCCGCCGAGGACAATGAGATCACCAGCGGCCGCCTCGCGGTGGGCTTCGCCGACCTGGTCGGCTTCACCCGGCTGTCGCGGCGGCTGGAGGAGGAGGAGCTCGGCGAACTCGTCGAGACCTTCGAGAACACCTGTTCGGACCTGATCGCCGGGCAGGGCGGCCGGGTCATCAAGACCCTCGGCGACGAGATCCTCTACGTCTCCGAGGACCCGGTCACCGCCGCCGAGATCGCGCTCAGCCTGATCGAGGCCCTCGCCGAGGACGAGACCATCCCCGCGCTGCGGGTCGGCATGGCCTTCGGCACGGTCACCTCGCGGATGGGCGACGTCTTCGGCACCACCGTGAACCTGGCCAGCCGGCTCACCTCGATCGCGCCCAAGGACGCGGTGCTGATCGACGGCGAGTTCGCCGCCGCGCTGGAGCAGTACGGCAGCGTGGCCCCGCCGGACGCGGACGGCCCCGGCCTCGCCGAGGCGCTGTCGGCCGCCGCCGGGATGCCCGCCTCGGGCCTGCCGGTGCCGGGCCTGGACGCCGGGCACCGGTTCCACCTGCAGCCGATGTGGCGCCGGCCGGTGCGCGGGCTCGGGCTGGTCGAGCCGTGGCTGCTGTCGCGGCGGCTGAAGCCGGAGTAGGCCTCCGCCGCTGCCCCTCCCGGGCCCTTCTCGCGCCTCTCCTGGAGCCTTTCCGCTCCCTTCCGGGCCCCTTCCGGTCTTCTCCTGTGCCCTTCCCGGCTTTTCCCGGGCCTTTCCAGCCTTCCCCGGCCCTTTCCAGGACGTGGCCCCGGGCCGGTCCCGATGCTTGGGGTGCCGAACGGTTGAAACCCGTACGGTCGGTTGCGGGTCCGCCCCGGCAAACGGGGCATAACCGAACGAAACCGCCATAGTCTTGGTGAAAGCGGCCGGGTGGGTGCGGCCGCCGTCGGGGGTCCGGCAGGACCGGGCACAGGGAGCGAGGCGAGCCGGTGAGCAGCGAGGCGATCATGACGGACCGCGGCTGCGACTGCGGCGGCCCGCGGCTGTCCGGCCAACTGCCCGACCTGCGGCTGCAGTCCGTGGTCGAGCTGGCCCAGGACATGGCCCGCGCGCTCACCCCGCTGGAGGCCGTCCGGGCCGCCGCCGCCCGCGCCACCGAGGCGCTCGGGGCGACCATGGCGGCCGTCTCCGTCTGGGACCGCGAATCCGGCCGGCTCCGGGTCCTGGTCAACCACGGGGAGCTCGCGCCCGGCGAGGAGGAACTGCCCGAGGACGAGTCCTACCCCGTCGCCGACTTCCCCGAGATCGTCACCTATCTGGAGGAGCGCTGGACCACCGGGCGCCTCCCTCGGGCCTGGCTGCAGACCGCCGAGAACGCCGAACCGCACGCCGGACACGCCCACCCCACCGCCGGCGCGTACTGCCAGGAACGCGCCGCGGCGCTGCGCCGGCGAGGCCGCGCCTGCTGCGTGGTCGCCCCGATCGTCCTGCACGGGCAGGCCTGGGGCGAGCTGTACCTGGCCCGCAGCGTCGGGAAGCCCGGGTTCGTCGCCGCCGACACCGACTACGCGACCCTGCTCGCGGCCCAGATCTCGGCCGGCCTCGCCCAGACCGAACGCCTCGCCGACCTGCGCAAACTCGCCTTCTCCGACCCGCTCACCGGCCTCGCCAACCGGCGCGCCGTCGACGCCCGGCTGGAGAGCGCCCTCACGGCGCACAACCGGGACAACACCGTGGTCTCGCTCGTCGTCTGCGACGTCAACGGCCTCAAGCGGGTCAACGACCAGCTCGGCCACGAAATGGGCGACCGGCTGCTCGAACGGTTCGCCCACCAGCTCTCGGTCGCCGCGGCCAAACTCCCCGGCAGCCTCGCCGCCCGCCTCGGCGGCGACGAGTTCTGCCTGCTCGCCGAGGGGCAGAAGGCCGACGAGGTCGTCGCCGTCGCCGAGGAGCTCTGCGCCCGGGCCCTGGCCCTGTCCGAAGGCGAGGGCGTCGCCTGCGGCGTCGCCTCCACCGGCGACTCCATCGGCCCGGTCACCACCCCAGACCGGCTCTTCCGGCTCGCCGACGCCGCCCAGTACCGGGCCAAGGCCGCCCGGGCCGCCCACCCCGTCGTCGCCGGGCGCAGCCACGGCCCCGGCTTCTCGCCCGACCCCACCGTGCTGCTCGCCGACGCCGCCGACCCGCACCACCGGGCCGACGGACGCGCCCGCCCGGGCCGGGCCGGGGCGGGCGACCGGCGGCGCTTCCGGGGCGCCGCGCACAGCGCCGACCCGGGCCAGCTGCTCACCGCCGTCCTCGCGGCCCTCGACCAGGCCGCCGCCGCCCGGGCCGTCCACCCCGCCGACACCCTCGGCAAGCTCGTCGTCGTCGCCGAGGCCTCCGCCCGGCTGCTCGACGCCGTCGGCTGGTGGGTCTCCTACGTCCCGCCCGGCTCCCACCTCATGCGCACCGCCCAGCACGCCGTCTACCGGATGACCAGCGGCCCCAGCAGCACCCGCGCCGAGACCCAGCGGGCCCAGATCGAGGCCCCGGACGCCGTCTTCGACCTGCGCCACTACCCGATGACCCGCCGCGCCGTCCGCGGCGGCGCCTTCGCCCTGCGCGCCGGCGCGGCCGGCAACGACCCGGCCGAGGAGGCCATGCTGGTCGTCTCCGGCTACCGCGGCATGGTCGCCGCCGGCGGCCAGAACCCGGCCGGCGGCTGGCTCGTCGAACTCTTCGCCGACGACGCCACCCTGCCGCTGGGCCAGGCCGCCTTCGCCATGCGCGCCCTGGTGGCCGTCGCCCTGGCGGGCGCGGCCTCGCCCCCGGTGGTGTGAGGCCGGGGGAGGCTGGTCGGCGCGGTCAGGCCGGCCCGAGGGCGCGCAGGACCGCCTCGACCAGGCGGTCGGCGTAGGCGGGGTCGAGCGGGCCGAGCCGGTAGAGCCAGCGGTAGTGGAGCGGGCCGTAGAGGAGTTCGAGGGCGAGGTCGAGGTCCGCGTCGGGGGCGAGCTGGCCGGCCTCGCGGGCGCTGTGCAGGCGGGCGCGGGTGACGTCGAGGAGTGGGTTCAGCAGGCGGGTGCGGTACTCGGCGTACAGGGCCGGGTCGTTGAGCATCTCGGCGGTGATGGCGCGGTAGCTGCGGTCGAGGGCGGGGTCGGTGAGCTCGGCGGTGGTGGGGCGCAGGACGGTTCGCAGGTCGGCGGCGAGGTCGCCGGTGTCGGGGAGGTCGAGGCCGCCCTCGTGCTCGTTGGTGGCGAGGAAGGCGTCGAAGACGACGGCGCCCTTGGACGGCCACCAGCGGTAGATGGTCTGCTTGCCGACGCCGGCCCGGGCGGCGATCGCCTCGATGGTGAGCTTGCCGAAGCCGACCTCGGCGACGAGTTCGGAGGCGGCGGCGAGGACGGCGGCGCGGGAGCGTTCGCTGCGGCGGGCGGGATCGGGGGCGGTTCTGTGGGCCATGGCGGAAATTCTAAGCGAAGTGGCGAGACGGTACGTATCGTCTTGACGCGGCGTCGGATCCGGGATCATGCTGGAGGGGCGCCAGCGAGACGGACCGTCTCGTCTTGTTCTGAACCCTGGAGGCCCCATGACCCGCTCCGCCCACCCCGCCCACATCCTGATGGTCTCGGTCCCGGCCCACGGGCACGTCAACCCCAGCCTCGCCGTGATCGCCGAACTGGTCGCCCGGGGCCACCGGGTCAGCTACGTCAACGACGCCTCCTTCGCCGAGGCCGTCGAGTCCACCGGTGCCCGCCTCGTCCCGTACCCGACGCGGCTGCCGCTCGCCGACGACCCGAGCGGGTGGCCGGAGGACCCGGTGGCGATCCAGGAGGTGTTCCTGGACGACGCCCTCGCGATGCACCCCGTCCTGCTGGAGGCCTTCGCGGACGACCGCCCCGACCTGGTGCTCCACGACATCGCGGGCTTCGCCGGGCGGGCGCTCGGCGAGCGGCTGGGCGTGCCGGTGGTGCAGCTGTCGCCCACCTACGTCGGCTGGGAGGGCTTCGAGCAGGACATGGCGGAGGTGTACGAGGCGATCCGCAACGGGCCCGGCGGCGCCGAGCACCACCGGCGGTTCGCCGACTGGCTGGCCGAGGCCGGGGCGGTGGAACGCGACGTGGACGCCTTCAAGGGCCGCCCGGTGCGGGCCGTCGCCCTGATCCCGCGCGCCCTGCAGCCCAACGCGGACCGGGTCGACGAGCGGCGCGTCAGCTTCGTCGGGCCGTGCTTCGGCGACCGCGCCCATCAGGGGGAGTGGTGGCGGCCGGCTGCCGCCGAGAAGGTGCTGCTGGTCTCGCTCGGCTCGGCCTTCACCCACCAGCCCGCGTTCTACCGGGCCTGCGTCCAGGCCTTCGGCGACCTGCCCGGCTGGCACACGGTGCTCCAGGTCGGCGCGCACACCGACCTGGCCGACCTGGGCGAGGTGCCGGACACCGTCGAGGTGCACCGGTGGGTGCCGCAACTGTCGGTGCTCGCGCAGGCGGACGCCTTCGTCACCCACGCGGGCATGGGCGGCTCCAGCGAGGGGCTGTACCACGGCGTGCCGATGATCGCCGTGCCGCAGGCCGCAGACCAGTACGCCAACGCGGACGCGCTGGTGGGGCTCGGCGTCGCCCGCCGCCTGGACACCGGGGAGGCCACCCCGGAGGCGCTGCGCGGCGCGCTGCTGGAGCTGGTCGGCGACCCGGCGGTGGCCGAGCGGTTGAAGGCGCTGGCCGCCGCCGGCCGGGCCGAGGGCGGCACCGCCCGCGCGGCGGACCTGATCGAGGCCGAGCTCAGGGGGTGACCGGCACGGCGGGGGAGGACGTGGCGGGGGAGGGCGCGGTGATCCGGTCCGGCCGGGTGTAGACGTTCGCGCCCTCCCCGCGCAGGAAGCCGACCAGGGTCAGGCCCAGCTCCTCCGCGAGGTCCACCGCGAGCGAGGACGGCGCCGAGACGGCCGCCAGCAGCGGGACGCCCGCCAGCGCGGCCTTCTGGGTCAGCTCGAACGAGGCCCGGCCGCTCACCAGCAGGACGTGCCCGGTCAGCGGCAGCCTGCCCTCGCGCAGCGCCCAGCCGACCACCTTGTCCACCGCGTTGTGCCGCCCGACGTCCTCGCGGGCGCAGAGCAGTTCGCCGGTGGCGGCGTCGAACAGGCCGGCCGCGTGCAGGCCGCCGGTGGACTCGAAGGTGCGCTGGGCGGCCCGCAGCCGGTCCGGCAGGCCGTACAGCAGGGACGGCGGGACGGTGAGCGGGTCCTCGCCCACCGGGTGGCGGACGTGAGTGCGGACGGCGTCCACGGTGTCCCGGCCGCACAGGCCGCAGGCGCTGGTGGTGAGCAGGTTGCGGTGCGCGGACAGCGGCAGCGCGCGAGCGGCGCCGCGCAGGGTGGCGTCGACGACGTTGTAGGTGTTGGCGCCGGCTTCGTCCGTCCCGGCGCAGTACCGCAGGGCGGCGAGTTCCTCGGAGGTGTGCACCAGCCCCTCGCCGACCAGGAACCCGGCCACCAGGTCGAAGTCCTGCCCGGGGGTGCGCATGGTGACGGTCAGCGGTTCGCCGCCGAGCCGGATCTCCAGCGGCTCCTCCGCCGCCAGCGAGTCCGGCCGCACCCCGCGCTCGTCCCCCCGCAGCCGCACCACCCGGCGCCGTGCCGTCGCCCGCGTCATCGCCCTGCCACCTCCGTGCGTGTCCGTGGGCACCAGCGTGCGGCACGGGGCGGGCCGGGGGAAAGTCCTGCCGGCCGGTACGGGGCGTGCGATCGTGGCCGTTCCGGATGGCGACCACCTGTTGTCATATCTTCATTCACCTGATGTGATGGTGTATATGGATATGCACAGTGCTGTGGCCCCCGACGCTCCGCTGGTCCAGGTCGGCAAGGCCGACGTCAGCGCCGAGGACGTGCTGGCCGTCGCCCGGGGGAACGCCCGGGTCGAGATAGGCCCCGACGCGCTCGCCGAGATGGCGACGGCGCGGGCACGGATCGACGCCCTCGCGGCCGAACCGCGCCCCGTCTACGGCGTGTCGACCGGATTCGGCGCGCTCGCCGTCCGGCACATCAGCCCCGAACTGCGGGCGCAGCTCCAGCGGTCGCTGGTGCGCTCGCACGCGGCCGGGATGGGACCGGCCGTCGAGCGCGAGGTCGTCCGGGCACTCGTCTTCCTGCGGATGAAGACGCTGGCCTCCGGCCGGACCGGGGTGCGCCCGCTGGTCGCGCAGACCATGGCCGCCCTGCTCAACGCGGGCATCACCCCGGTGGTCCGGGAGTTCGGCTCGCTCGGCTGCTCCGGCGACCTCGCGCCGCTGTCGCACTGCGCGCTGGTCCTGATGGGCGAGGGCGTGGCCACCGGCCCGGACGGCGTGGAGAAGCCCGCCGCCGAACTGCTCGCCGCCGCCGGCATCGAGCCCGTCGAACTGCTGGAGAAGGAGGGCCTGGCCCTCATCAACGGCACCGACGGCATGCTCGGCATGCTGGTGATGGCCATCGCCGACCTGCAACGGCTGTACACCACCGCCGACATCACCGCCGCGATGACCCTGGAGGCGCTGCTCGGCACCGACAAGGTGCTCGCCCCCGAACTGCACGCCCCGATCCGCCCCCACCCGGGCCAGGCGCTGAGCGCCGCCAACATGCTGGCCGTCCTCAAGGACTCCGGCCTCACCGGCCACCACCAGGACGACGCGCCGCGGGTCCAGGACGCCTACTCGATCCGCTGCGCCCCGCAGGTGGCCGGCGCCGGCCGGGACACCCTCGCCCACGCCCAGCTGGTCGCCTCCCGCGAGCTGGCCGCCTCGGTCGACAACCCGGTGGTGCTGCCGGACGGCCGGGTGGAGTCCAACGGCAACTTCCACGGCGCCCCGGTCGCGTACGTGCTGGACTTCCTCGCCATCGCCGCCGCCGACCTGGGCTCGATCTCCGAGCGCCGCACCGACCGACTGCTCGACAAGGCCCGCTCGCACGGCCTGCCGGCCTTCCTGGCCGACGACCCCGGCGTGGACTCCGGCCTGATGATCGCCCAGTACACCCAGGCGGCGCTGGTCAGCGAGAACAAGCGGCTCGCCGTCCCGGCCTCGGTCGACTCGATCCCGTCCTCCGCGATGCAGGAGGACCACGTGTCGATGGGCTGGTCCGCCGCCCGCAAGCTGCGCCAGGCCGTCGACAACCTCGGCCGGATCCTCGCCGTCGAACTCACCGCCGCCGCCCGCGCCCTGGAGATCCGCCAGCAGGCCGACGGCGCGGGCCGCACGGCCCCGGCCACCGCGGCCGCCATGGCCGCCGCCCGGGAGGCGGGGGTCGGCGGCGCCGGCCGCGACCGCTTCCTCTCGCCGGACCTGGAGGCGGCGGCCGCGCTGGTCGCCTCCGGGGAGCTGGTGCGGGCGGTGGAGCGGGTCACCGGGCCGCTGGCCTGAGCCGGTGTGACCTGGTGTGACCTGGTGAGATCGGTGCGTTCGGTGCGTTCGGTGCGTTCGGTGCGTTCGGCGTGACGGGCCGTCGGGTCCGGTGCGGGCGGCGGGGCTCAGTCCCAGTCGTCCCGGGACCGGGACCGCGGCTCGTCCCGGTCCCGGCGGTTGCCGAACGCGGCGGCGAAGTTGACCCCGACGATGCCCGCCCAACTGACGATCAGGCCGATGAAGCCGCCGCTCTGCAGGCTGGCCGCGATCGCGGTCAGCGGGATGCCGAGGACCAGCGAGATCACCGCAAGCCGGTTGCCGGGGAGGCCGAGCCCCGGCCCCGGGCGGTGGGGTCGGCGCCGGTGCGCGGGCTCGTAGTCGTCCATCCGCTCGGCCACCCGGCGCTCGACCCGGGCGTCCAACCGGGCGTCCAGGCGGCTCAGGAACGAGTCGACCAGCTCCGGCTCGTACTCCTTGCCGAGTTCCTTGCGAGCGTGCAGGGCGGCGTCGAGGTCGCGCCGCAGGTCGTCCTGGCGAGTGTCCATGGGACCAGCCTGGGCCCGCGCCGGGGCGCGGTCCATCCGTCGGTGGGGGAATCCGGGCGGGTTCAGGGAGAATTCAGGGTTACCCCGAGCTCCCACCCGCTCGGGCCGTCTCACCCGGCGTCCCGCCGTACGAGACGTCTTTGCCAGGCGCGACGCACTGCTGCACAGTCGTCGTCCGAATCGCTCGCATCCGGAGGTACCGCTGATGACCGCCACCGACGAGGCCGGCACGGTCGGCCCCTCCGCCCGGCTGCTCCAGCTGTTCGAAGGCCACCGACTGACCCCGACCCAGCGGCGGATCGCGCACTCGCTGGTCCGGCACGCCACCGAGGCGCCGTTCCTCTCCAGCGTCGAGGTCGCCGAACTCGCCGGCGTCAGCCAACCGTCCGTCACCCGCTTCGCGGTCGCCCTCGGCTACGACGGCTACCCGGCGCTGCGCAAGCAGCTGCGCGAACTCGGCGCGGGCGAGACCGCCGCGCCGGAGACCCCCGACGACGCGGTGCGCAACGAGCACCAGCAGGCCGTGCTCGCCGAGATCGCCCACCTGCGCCACCTCGCCGAACTCCTCGCCGACCCCGAGCCGATCACCCGCGCCGCCCGGCTGCTCGCCGCCTCCCGCCCGCTGCCGGTGCTCGGCCTGCGGGCCGCCTCCGCGCAGGCGCGCGGCTTCGCCTACTTCGCCGCCAAGGTGCACCCGGACATCCGCCTCCTCGACGAGGGCGGCAGCATGCTCGCCGACCGGCTGGAACAGGCCGCCGCGGCCGGGGCCACCGCGCTGCTCTGCTTCGCGCTGCCGCGCTACCCGCGGGAGCTGATGGACGCGCTGGTGGTGGCCCGCGAGTGCGGGCTGACGGTGCTGACCGTCGCCGACAGCGCCTTCGCGCCGGTCGCCAAGCTCTCCGACCTGATGCTGCCGGCCGCCGTCGGCACCGGGCTGGTCTTCGACACCGCGTGCGCGCCGATGATGCTCGGCCGGGTGCTGTTGCAGCGCATGTGTGACGAACTCCCGGGCGCGGAGGCCAGGTTGGAGGCCATCGAGCAGTCCGCCGCGGCACGTGGCCTGTTTTTGGAGTAGACACGGCGGGGAGTAGCCGTCACGAACCCGGGCATCCCCTACAGCAGGGGGTGCCTCCCATGCGCGTGATCCACGAGATGAAGTTCGTCGCCCGCCTGGCCTCGGGTGTCGACGAATGGTCCTGCCCCACCTGCGGACGCCGCGTCACCCTGCGGCGCCTGCCCGATCCCGAACTGACCGTCCTCGACCCGGGAGACGAGTCCGCCGTGCACGTCGGCGTCATCGAACCCGACGCCCGCACCGCCGCCGCGGCCGCCGAGAAGTACGGCCTCGGCCCGGTCCAGAACATCCCCCGCCCGCCGACCCCGCCCGCCCCCGACGCCGCCGACCGCCGCTGGCTCGCCGAGATCGGCATCGACTGGGACGGTGACGCCGCGGCCTGACTCAGGCGCGGGGTGCGTACGGCGGCAGTGCGGAGGTGTCCAGTTCGGCGGGCAGCGGTGCGGGCAGCGGGACGGGCTCGCCGTACTTGCCGTGCAGCACGCCCTGGTACTCGCCGTCGCGGGGGTGGGTGCGAAGCGTCCAGACGCCCTTGCGGGGGTCGACCGCGAGGAATGCTGGTTCTCCCACCGCGCGGGTAGGACGACCAGGTCGGGCGTCGCGTAGTCGTCCTCGTCGCCTGGAAAGGCGATGGATGCCGCCTCGTAGGCCCCGAGGCCGGGCAGTCGTGATCCGATCCGTTCGCGCAGCTGCCGCACGGTGCCGGCGTGCTTGCCCCGGCGGGGCGGAGACAGCAGCAGGGCGCCTCCGATGATCTCGACCCGCAGTCCGGTGCTCTGCTCGATCGCTTCTGCTGCGTGGCGGAGCTTGCCGGGGAGTAGGGGGATGGTCGCCATGGTGTCCTCTGCTGACCCGAGTGGCTGGTGTTTCCGGCCTCAGGGTACGGCTGGCGGGCGTACCGGCGCGGGCGCTGATCGGATGGGTTCGGGGTCTGGTCGGGAGGTGATTGTTTGGATATATTCAGCCGAGCTGAATCTGAATGAATCCATCCGCAGGGAGGCCAGGACATGGTGCAGCAGGCGAGCGGTCCGCGTGAGGTCAGGGCGGCGCGGGGGACGGGGCTGACGGCGCAGGGGTGGCAGCAGGAGGCGGCCCTGCGGATGCTGATGAACAACCTCGACCCGGAGGTCGCCGAGCACCCGTCGAAGCTGGTCGTGTACGGCGGGACGGGCAAGGCGGCGCGGGACTGGCGTTCGTTCGACGCCATGGTGAGGACGCTGGAGGGGCTGAAGCAGGACGAGACCATGCTGGTCCAGTCCGGGCGGCCGGTCGGCGTCATGCAGACCCACGAGTGGGCGCCGCGGGTGCTGATCGCCAACTCCAACCTGGTCGGCGACTGGGCCAACTGGGAGGAGTTCCGCCGGCTGGAGAGCCTCGGGCTCACCATGTACGGGCAGATGACCGCCGGCTCGTGGATCTACATCGGCACCCAGGGCATCCTGCAAGGCACCTACGAGACCTTCTCGGCCGTCGCCAACAAGCGGTTCAACGGGACGCTGGAAGGCACCATCACCCTCACCGCCGGCCTCGGCGGGATGGGCGGCGCCCAGCCGCTGGCCGTCACCATGAACGGCGGCGTGGCGATCTGCATCGACTGCGACCCGTCCCGGATCGCCCGCCGGATCGAGCACCGCTACCTGGACGTCGAGGCCAAGGACCTCGGGCACGCGCTGGAGCTGGCCACCGCCGCCCGCGACAAGCGGCAGCCGCTGTCCATCGGCGTGCTGGGCAACGCCGCCGAGCTGGTCCCGCAGCTGCTCGCGATGGACGCGCCCATCGACATCGTCACCGACCAGACCAGCGCCCACGACCCGCTCGCCTACCTGCCGGTGGGCGTCGCCTTCGACGACATGGCGGATTACGCGGCGGCCAAGCCCGCCGAGTTCACCCAGCGGGCCCGCGAGTCGATGGCCCGGCACGTCGAGGCGATGGTCGGCTTCCAGGACGCGGGCGCCGAGGTCTTCGACTACGGCAACTCGATCCGCGGCGAGGCCCAACTGGCCGGTTACGACCGTGCGTTCGCCTTCCCCGGATTCGTCCCCGCGTACATCCGGCCGCTGTTCTGCGAGGGCAAGGGCCCGTTCCGCTGGGCGGCGCTGTCCGGCGACCCGCAGGACATCCACAAGACCGACAAGGCCGTCCTCGACCTCTTCCCGGAGAACGAGTCGCTGCACCGCTGGATCAAGATGGCCCAGGAGAAGGTGCACTTCCAGGGCCTGCCCGCGCGGATCTGCTGGCTCGGCTACGGCGAGCGCGACAAGGCCGGCGAGCGCTTCAACGACATGGTCGCCTCCGGCGAGCTGTCCGCGCCGATCGTGATCGGCCGCGACCACCTCGACTGCGGCTCGGTCGCCTCCCCGTACCGGGAGACCGAGGCGATGCTGGACGGCTCGGACGCGATCGCCGACTGGCCGCTGCTCAACGCCATGGTCAACGTGGCCTCCGGCGCGTCCTGGGTCTCCATCCACCACGGCGGCGGCGTCGGCATCGGCCGCTCGATCCACGCCGGCCAGGTCACCGTCGCCGACGGCACCGCGCTGGCCGGCGAGAAGATCCGCCGGGTGCTCACCAACGACCCGGGCATGGGCGTGATCCGGCACGTGGACGCCGGCTACGACCGGGCCACCGAGGTCGCCGCCGAGCGCGGGGTCCGCGTCCCGATGGGTGAGCTGTGACGTCCTCGTTCGAAGAGATGTGGGCGGAGCTGCTCCCCGTGGGCCGCTCCGCCGCCTCCGGCGGCTACCGCCGCTTCGCCTGGAACTCCGCCGACGCCGAGTGCCGGGTCTGGTTCGAGCAGCAGGCCCGTGACCGCGGCCTCGCCTACGAGCTGGACCGCAACGGCAACCAGTGGGCCTGGCTGGGCGATCCGAACGCGGGCGGGGCGGTCGTCACCGGCTCGCACCTGGACTCCGTCCCGGACGGCGGCGCCTTCGACGGCCCGCTCGGCGTGGTCTCCTCCTTCGCGGCCCTGGACGAACTCCGCGCACGCGGGGCCGAGTTCACCCGTCCGCTGGCGATCACCAACTTCGGCGACGAGGAGGGTGCCCGGTTCGGCGTGGCCTGCATCGGCTCCCGCCTGTCCGCCGGCGTGCTCTCCCGCGAGGCCGCGTACGAGCTGCGCGACGCCGACGGCGTCCGGCTGCCCGACGCGATGGAGCGGGCCGGCTACGACCCGGGCGCGATCGGCGCGGACGACGACCGGCTGGCCCGGATCGGCGCCTTCGTCGAACTCCACGTCGAGCAGGGCCGCCTCCTCGCCGAGGACCGGCCGGTCGGCGTGGCCAGCGCGATCTGGCCGCACGGCCGCTGGCGGTTCGACTTCCACGGCGAGGCCAACCACGCCGGCACCACCCGGATCGAGGACCGCCGCGACCCGATGCTGACGTACGCCAACACCGTGCTCGCGGCCCGCAAGAAGGCCCGGCAGGCGGGCGCGCTGGCCACCTTCGGCAAGGTCGCGGTCGAGCCCAACGGCACCAACGCGATCGCCTCGCTGGTACGCGGCTGGCTGGACTCCCGGGCCGCCGACGAGGCGACGCTCACCGCGCTGGTCGAGGAGATCGAGCAGGCCGCCGCCGAGCGCGGCGGGCGCGACGGCGTCCGGGTCGAGCTGACCCGCGAGTCCTACACCCCGGTGGTGGACTTCGACGGCCCGCTGCGCGACCGGCTCGCCAAGCTGCTGGACGCCCCGGTGCTGCCCACCGGCGCCGGACACGACGCCGGGATCCTGGCGTCGGCCGTCCCGACCGCCATGCTGTTCGTGCGCAACCCCAGCGGGGTGTCGCACTCCCCGGCCGAGCACGCCGAGGAGGCCGACTGCCTGGCCGGGGTCGCCGCCCTCGCCGACGTACTGGAGGACCTGGCGTGTCGCTGAGCCCATTGACCTCGGGGACCGAGCCGGTGGCGTACTGGGCGCAGCACGCCTGGCTGCCGTACGACAACGGGCCGGTGGTCGAGCCGGACGTGCTGATCACCGTCGGCCCCGGCGGCCGGATCACCGCGGTGACCCCGGACAGCGGGCCCTGCCCGCCCGGGGCCGTCCGCCTCGACGGGCTGCTGCTGCCCGGCCAGGCCAACGCCCACTCGCACGCCTTCCACCGGGCGCTGCGCGGCCACGTCCAGGTCGGCTCCGGCACCTTCTGGACCTGGCGCGACACCATGTACCGGTTCGCCGGGGCGCTCGACCCGGACCGCTACCTGGCGCTCGCCACCGCCGTCTACGCCGAGATGGCGCTGGCCGGGGTCACCGCCGTCGGCGAGTTCCACTACCTGCACCACGCCCCCGGCGGCGCCCGCTACGACGACCCCAACGCGATGGGCGAGGCGCTGATCGAGGCCGCCGCCCGGGCCGGCATCCGGATCACCCTGCTCGACACCTGCTACCTGTCCGCCGGCTTCGGCGCCGAGCCGACCAGGCCGCAGCAGCGGTTCAGCGACGGCGACGCCGAGGCCTGGGCGGTGCGGGCGGACGCGCTCAAGCCCCGCGAGCACGCCCGGATCGGCGCCGCCGTCCACTCGGTGCGGGCCGTCCCGGCCGAGCAACTGGGCACCGTCGCGCAGTGGGCGGCGGTGCGCGAGGCGCCGCTGCACGTCCACCTGTCCGAACAGACCGCCGAGAACGACGCCTGCCTCGCCGCGCACGGCGTCACCCCGACCCGGCTGCTCGCCGACCACGGCGTGCTCGGCCCGCGCACCTCGGCCGTGCACGCCACCCACCTCACCGACGAGGACGTCCGGCTCCTCACCGACACCTCCACCACCATCTGCATGTGCCCCACCACCGAGCGGGACCTCGCGGACGGCATCGGCCCGGCCCGCCGGCTCGCCTCGGCGGGCTGCCCGGTCACCCTGGGCAGCGACAGCCACGCCGTCATCGACCCGTTCGAGGAGGCCCGCGCCCTGGAGCTGAACGAGCGGCTGCGCACCCGCACCCGCGGGCACTGGACGGCCAACCTCCTGCTGCGGGCCGGCACCGAGGACGGGCACGCCTCGCTCGGCTGGCCGGAGGCGGGGCGGGTCGAGGCCGGTGCGCTCGCCGACTTCACCGTCATCGCCCTGGACTCGGTGCGCACCGCGGGCCCGCCGCCCCGGCTCGGCGCCGAGACCGCCGTCTTCGCGGCCTCGGCGG
Organism: Kitasatospora sp. NPDC043950; assembly: GCF_056435345.1. NCBI lineage: Bacteria > Bacillati > Actinomycetota > Actinomycetes > Kitasatosporales > Streptomycetaceae > Kitasatospora > Kitasatospora sp. NPDC043950. The sequence continues at coordinate 20,005 of NZ_JBWKER010000038.1, read as the reverse complement.
CCGACGTGCGGCACGTCGTGGTCGGCGGCCGGCAGATCGTCCGGGACGGCGTGCACCAGCTCGTCGCGGACGTGCCGGGCGCGCTGCGGGACTCGATCGGCGCCCTGGACCACTGAGTCGTTTCTCCAACTTCCCCCGGAAGGCTTCGTCTTGAGCAGCAGGACCACCTTGATCACGGGCATCGGCAGCCTGGTCACCAACGACCCCGGGCACGGCACCGGGCCGCTCGGCCTGCTCACCGACGCGGCCGTGGTGCTGGACGGCGGCACCGTCGCCTGGGTCGGCCCGGCGGCGCAGGCCCCGGCAGCGGACGAGCGCTTCGACGCCGAGGGGCGGGCGCTGCTGCCCGGCTTCGTCGACTCGCACGCCCACCTGGTGTTCGCGGGCGACCGGACCGCCGAGTTCAACGCCCGGATGTCCGGGCAGTCCTACTCGGCGGGCGGCATCCGCACCACGGTGGCGGCCACCCGGGCCGCGAGCGACGCCGAACTCGACGCCAACCTGGCCCGGTTCGTCCGGGAGGCGCTGCGGCAGGGCACCACCACGATCGAGTGCAAGTCCGGCTACGGGCTGACGGTCGAGGACGAGGCGCGGGCGCTGCGGATCGCCGCGCGGCACACGCCGGAGACCACCTACCTGGGTGCGCACGTGGTGGCCCCCGAGTACGCCGAGGACCCGGCCGGGTACGTCGACCTGGTCACCGGCGAGATGCTGGAGGCCTGCGCCCCGCACGCCCGCTGGGTGGACGTGTTCTGCGAGCAGGGTGCCTTCGACGGCGACCAGGCGCGGGCTGTTCTGACGGCGGGGATCGAGAAGGGCCTCACGCCGCGAGTGCACGCCAACCAGCTCACGTACGGGCCCGGCGTGCAGCTCGCGGTGGAGCTGGGGGCCGCTTCGGCGGACCACTGCACCCACCTGACGGACGAGGACGTGGCGGCGCTGGCGGGGTCGGCGACGGTCGCGACGCTGCTGCCGGGTGCGGAGTTCTCCACCCGCGCCGAGTACCCGAGCGGGCGGCGGCTGCTCGACGCGGGGGCCGTGGTGGCACTCTCCACCGACTGCAACCCGGGCTCCAGCTTCACCAGTTCGATGGCGTTCTGCATCGCGGTCGCGGTCCGGGAGATGGGCATGACCCCGGACGAGGCGGTGTGGGCGGCCACGGCCGGCGGCGCCCACGCGCTGCGTCGCGGCGACGTCGGGACGGTCGCGGTCGGCTCCCGGGCGGACCTGCTGCTGCTGGACGCGCCCTCGCACGTCCACCTGGCCTACCGCCCGGGCGTGCCACTGACGGCGGCGGTCTGGCGCGCGGGCGTCCGGGAGGTCTGAGTCCGGATCACTTCACGTCGCCCCGTCGAGCCGCGGCTCGACGGGGCGACGTGAAGTGATCCGGCAGCCGGAACGGCCAGCATGCCGCGATGCCGATTTATCCCAAGGTCGTCAGGGCTGACGGTAGGCGCGGACAAGCAGGGTGTCTGCAGCGCGTGCACTCGGTACGGTGGGAGAGAGCCGGTCGACACTGATCTTCGTGAACCCCGCCTCGTCCAACAGCTTCGTCCAGACGGTCTCCTGGAGAACCCAGCGGCGCATGGTTGCCGGGGCGCCGTCCATGGTGCGGGCCGGAACGTCGGCGTGCTGGACGTCCGGTTCAGCGGGGGCACCACCGAGGTAGTGGCCCAGAGTGGAGGCGGCCAGCAGTCCGCCGGGTCGAAGGGCGCGGGCAGCGGCCGGAAGCAGTCGGCGGGGGTCGGCGAAGTCGAGGCTGCCGAACACGGAGTAGAGCACGTCGTACTCGTCTGGATGCTCCTCCAGGTGCGCGGTCGCGTCGGCGCGTACCGTGCGCAGGTGCGGTGCGAGGTGGCCGTAGAGGTCGCAGGCCATCGCGTGCTGCGCGGGGGAGGCATCGACGGCATCGACCCGAGCAGGAGCGTAGTGGGTGACGAGGTGGGCGGCATGACGGGCGGCGCCCGCGCCGAGGTCGGCCACGACGAGGCCGGTGAAGTCCCCCAGCACCTCGACTCCTGGCCCGCCGTCCTGGGCCCAGACCCAGTGGAAGGCGCCGGGGACGGTCCGCTCCGTGTCGGCGCGGGCGCGGCCGTAGTGGTGCCAGAGGTCCGGCGCGACAGCTTGGGTACGAGAGGGGGTGGTCGTCACCCGGGTCATCCTCGCGCCCGGTGTGCGCCGGCGCAGGGGTTCGGGTGAACTCCACCCTTCCGGGTCGCGGTGGCCCCGGACTGAGCCTGGGGCCACCGCAACTATCCCGTCAGTGCGAGTCGTTGCCGGGGTGGCAGGGGCTGCACTTGGCGGCATCCGCCCACAGCGGCAGGTCCACGTCCCAACCGTCCGCTGCGATGAGCTGGGCGGTGCGCAGCACGGTGCCGTCGTCCTTGTACTCGACGGCCGGCACGTGGTGCAGGAAGTGGCTGTCGTTGTGCTTTCGGCACAGCTCGGCGTAGGCGACGGTGTCCAGGATGATCGTGTGGACGCCGATGTCCACCAGCGAGCTGGGGCCGAGGCCCAGGTGTTCGCTGCGGTGGGCCATCGCGGTCAGCAGGTAGGCGTAGCCCTGGCCGAGGACGCGGGCGGCCATGATGGTGTCGTAGGGGTAGTCGCGCATCAGGAGGCCGATCTGCTTGTCCCACAGGGCGGCGGGGATGTGGTCGCGCACGTTCCGAAGCGGGCCGACGATCAGGTCGGCGGGTGCAACTGCGGTTGCCATGGTTCCTCCGACTGCTGGTGGGGCACCTGGTGGCGCCGGGCGCCGCCCGGCGGTTCTGTGAAATCTACGGACCAAGTTCCTTGGAGCTCAAGGAAGTTGCGGAGAATTGCGGATGCCTCACCCCAGCGAGTCGATCGCGGCGGTGATCAGTGCGCGAGCGGCGCTGCCGTGAACGGCCAGGGCGGCGAAACGCGTGAACGCCTGCGCGTAGAGGGTGAGGTCGCTGGGCGCGGTCACGGTGACCTGGGCCGACAGCAGCTCCACCCCGGCCTGGCGGTCGTCGAACAGGTTGAAGGTCTCCGTGGGCCACATGGTGCGGGAAGCCGTGAACGGGATGACGCCGAGCGAGACCGAAGGCATCGACATGACCCTGAGCAGCTGGCCGAGTTGTCCGGCCATCACCGTGTCGTCGCCGATTCGGTAGCGCAGCACGGACTCCTCGATGACTGCGACGAAGCGGCGCCCGCCCTCGAAGACGACGCTGGAACGGGCGAGCCGGGCCTCGACCGCGTTCGCCACGTCGTCCGGGGTCTGGCGGACGTCGGCCACCGTGCGCAGCAGGGCGCCGGCGTACTCCCGGGTCTGCAGGGCACCGGGAACAACACGGGAGGAGTAGGCGCGGAAAAGGCGGGTGCGGGTGTAGAGGGGCACCCGGGCTTCCTGGGCGTGGCGCAGGCCGGTCCGGGTGATGCGTCGCCACTCGACGTACAGGGAGTCCGCCGCCCGGTTGGAGGCGATCAGATCGGGTGCCTGGTCGTCGGCGCCGCAGGCTTGGCACCATGCGCGAATGTCCGAGTCGGACGGGGCAGCCTTGGCGTTGAGGATGCGGGAGGTCTTGGCGGGGTGCCAGCCGCAGAGGGCGGACAGCTCCCCGCCCTTCAGACCGGCGTTCCGCATCAGCTCGCCGAGGCGGGTGGCGAGGGCGGCGCGGGCTGCCTGAACGCTGGAGGACGGGGAGCTCGGCATCGTCGCTGGGGCGCTCGAAACCGGCGGCGGTCAGACGCTGAACTGCTCGTGAGGCACCGCCCGTTGCCAGACTGCTTCGAACGCGGTGGCGCACAGGAGGGCCACCGCCTGATCGTCACTGAAGGACGGCCCAGCGCTCTCCCCGTTGCCGGTGAAGTGGTTGAACCGCACCAACTCGCCGTCGAACAGCCAGAAGTCGCAGCCTGGCAGGGCAAGGTCTGCTGCCTTCCGTCGCGGCAGCCAGCGGATCTGCTCGCCTGCGGCGATGTTGGTGAACGTTCCGGAGTGCTCGAACCGGATGTACTCCGAGACCGGCTCGGACACGATCCGGGCACGGCGAACCTCGACACCCCGGCTCACGGTCTCCTCGATCAGCGTCAGCCACGGACGCCACCAGGACGCACGGTCGGCCGGGTCGTACCGGAAGCCGTCCCGCCAAGCGGAGATCGCCTCCGCCTCCTTCACCACGCTGTAGGAGTCGCGCATCTCCAGGTGAACCGCGCTGGAGCGCACAGCAGCCAACTGCTCAGCGAATGTCGGTACCTTCGGCGGCATCGCACGCCTTCCTCAAGATCGGCACCATGCGGGCCGGCAGCCGGACCACATCCTCCGAATCGGGGATGCTCCCGGTCTCCCGGCACGTGGCGCGCAGCTTCTCGGTGGCCTTCCAGCCCTGTACGACGATCTCGTCAGCTTCGTCGTCGTACCAGACGGTCGGGCACTCGTCATCGCCCGTGTTGGGGTCGATCCCAATGAACCGCAGTGCCATGGCAACTTCCCCTTGCAACTCGGTTGCGTGGATTTGCATGACACTCCCCGACTCGGCAGCCATCGTCAAGAGCATGACGCACGGGCGTAGTTGGTGCCAAGTTCTGCCGACTTGGCCGCATCCTCTCTACCGGTGGCCTCTTGCGGGGAGCAAGAGGCCGCCGGAACGATTCGTTCAGGGGGCGGTGGTGAGGTGGTCGAACTCGCCGGCCTTGGCGCCCCGGAGGAAGTCGGCGAGCTTGAGGCGGGTGGTGCGGACGATGACGTCGCCCTCATCGGACTCCCGGAGTTCGACCAGCCCGTCAAGCGCACGTATCTCGACGCAGTTGTTGGCCGCTTCACTGAAGCTGGACTTCTGCCACTCGGTGCTATTCATACTTGCCGTTCATTTCCTTCGTGATCGAGCGAATAAGATCTCGCGACTCTCGTTCCGGGAGCGCGACAGCTTCGATGCGCTCAAAGATTGCGCGGTAGCCCGCCAGTTGGGCGGGCGAGTCGAAGATGTGGGACCCGTGCGACGAGTCAGCCTGGACCGTGTCCAGCTCGGGCACTGGTCCCTCCGCATAGATCAGATTCTCACTGGGGCCGGGGAAGTCGGCCGTAGCAAAGGGCACGACTCGCAGTGAGACGCCGGGAAGATGGGAGTCGCTGACGAGTGCATCGAGCTGGTCTCTGAGCACCACAGGCCCGCCGTACTGGATGCGCAACGCCGCCTCGTGGATGAGCGCCATGTAAGGCGTTTCGCCGGACCGGATGATCTGTTGTCTCCGTAGGCGGAAGTTCACTCTGCGGCCGATCTCGCGATCCGGGAGAGGGGTGAAACCGCTCGCGAACACCGCAGTCGCATACGAGTTCGTCTGAAGTAGTCCCGGGATGATGCCAATGGTGAAGCTCTTGAGTCTCTTCGCGTGACCTTCGATTTCTGCCACATCGATCGGGGCGGCCGCGAGTGCCGCTCGATACTCGTCCCACCAGGCCGAGTCTCGCTCCCTGGCCATGTCGGCAAGCGCTTCGACCAAGGGCGCATTGGCGCACATGCAGGCCTCTGCGATCTCGTGCAGACGCGCCACGGTGACGGCTGATTTCCCGATCTCCATCTGACTCACCAGGGCGGGAGTCACGCCGAGTAGACGGGCGAGGTGGCTGCCGCCGAAGCCGACTTGCTCTCTCATCCTTCGCAGTTCGGCGCCGAGTCGTCGCTGACGGAGGGTGGGGACTCGAAGGGGCATGGCGTCCTCTCTGCCGGTGCAGAGGCCAGTGTGCCGCGCCGGGCGCCTGCGGATCCATCCGGACTTCTTCCCTCGTGAGGAGGAACCTTCTCCCGTTTGGCTTTAATTAAAGAGCGGATGCGCTACTGTCGTTTCTGGCTTGATCCGACGGATCGTCAGTAGTGCCTGCATGCAGGGCAGTAGGCGCCTGCTGCCCGCACGCCGAAGAGCAGCCGCCGCCCCGGCCTGGCTCACGGCGATGACCGTCACCACCTCTCCCCACACCACAGCCTCACGGAGGTTCCCGTGTGCACCCGTAACACCCCCTCGCTCACCCTCTCCCGGCAGGCCCTGCGGGACGCCATGACCCGCAGCGGCTGGGACGCCGACGCCATCTTCAACGCCGAACTCGCCCTCTGCGAGCTCATCGTCAACGCCTGGCGGCACGGCGACACCCCCGCGCCCGTCGTCTGGTTCTCCGTCCTCGGCCGCACCCTCCGGGTCACCGTCTCCGACGAGAGCGACGCCCTCCCCCGGCAGCGAACCCCCGCCGATTTCGCCGAGTCCGGCCGGGGCCTCCAGCTCGTCGCCGGGCTCACCCGCCGTTGGGGCGTCGACCCGCAGAAGCGTGGCAAAACCATCTGGTACGAGCTGGAGCTGGACTCCCTCGCGTGACCCGCGACCCCGTCGTTCCGGAGGACTCCCGGATGCGCGACTACACCAAGCCCCACATCATGGACCTCCTGGGCGAGTTGCACAGGCGCGGCCTGCCGCACGGGCTCCTCTGGGGATCCGCCTCGCCCGGCGAAACGACCCTCGACGGCCGCATCCTGATCGACTTCGGGAATGCACCGGTCAGCACTCTGCTCAACCTCCTCCACCTGCTCCGCGACCTGGACGATGACGACGAGGGGTGGCGCCAGTGAAGCTCTTCATCGTCGCGGTCCTCCTCGCCCTCCTCGCCCTCGCGATCGCCACCGTAGCCCTCGGCGTCCTCGCGACCCTCAAGATGCCCCGCCCCGAGGAGCGCGACGAGCAGCGCTGAAACACGCGAAGGCCCTCGCCCACCCAGGGCGAGGGTCGCGCGGTTGCCCGCTCTGCGTCAGTCCGCCTTAAGCTCCTTCGCCACCTGCTCCGCCAACACGCGGGCGCCCTCAAGGCGCGGGTCCTCGGGATGCGCGTACGGCCCGAGGATCTTCGCCGCGACGAACAAGGTCATCAGCTTGCCGTCCCGGCTCGCGAAGTCGCCGCTCCGCTCGACGCGGACGCGATCGGCCAGCGCCGGTACGGCAAGCGACGCCGCCCACAGGGTGGCAGCGTCCAGACCACGTGGGGCCATGCCCCAGTCCTCCCAGTCGAAGACGCAGAACTCGGGCGCTGTCACGTTCGCCCAGTTCAGGTCCGCGTGCGCCGGACACCACCGGGCTCACCGTGGCATCGACGTCCGGGAACACCTGACGGATCGTCTGAGCCACCAGCTCCTGGGTGATGGTCTCCGTGTCCGGCGTGGCGATCCGATTCGTCCGCTGGCCGGCGAGCGCATCGAGAGAGGCGTTCAACTCCGACCACCATCCGGGCGGCAGCCGGGGCTCCTCGGCCACGACTGCGGACCCCGCTGGGGTGGATGGCAGCAGTTCGGTCTCGTCGGCCCGCCACATCACCGGCTCGGCCTCGTCCCGCCAGGCGAGGCCGGCCAGCCACGCGGGCTTCGCGATACCGTGCAGGGCCTCGGCGGAGGGGGTGCCGTCCCCGCCCTGGGCGCCGATCCGGTCGAGCCCCCGCCGCTCGATGCGTACCCACGTGCCACGCGCCGTGCCTGCTCCCACGGATCGGCGTTTGCGGACCACCGCAGCCCTGTCGAGCCGCGTCCCCAAGGCCGTCTCGACACGTCCCAGCACCTCGTCCACCGGTACCCGGCGCAGATCCGTCATCGGGCAACGGTAGCGATGCCCGGCGGGGTCGGAGCCGCTCCCCAAGGCCCGGTCCACAGGCAGATCGGCTTTCCTGCGCGGTCAGGCGGTCTCTATGCGGCGGGGACCAGGCTGCGGCGTCGGGTCGTACGGGCGCCGCTCAGCCCACGCCCAACGACCGCCGCAAGAACTCCAGTTCGTGCCGGAGCAGGTGCTCCACCACGGCCTCGTCGGTCGGCCGGTGGCCGGTGGCGCGCAGCGGCAGGACCTCGTGCGGGCGGCCGGCGGCGAGCAGCGCACTGGACAGCCGCAGGGCGTGGGCGGGGTGCACGTTGTCGTCCACGAGGCCCTGGATCAGAAGCAGCGGGCGGCTCAGCTTCGGCGCCTCGGCGATCAGTGAGCCGCTGTCGTAGTGCTCGGGGTGCTCGTCGGGGTGGCCGAGGAAGCGCTCCTGCCAGTGGGTGTCGTAGAGCCGCCAGTCGGTGGGGGCCGCTCCGGCCGACGCGGCGTGGAAGACGTCCGGGCGCCGCAACACGGCGAGCGCGGCGAGGTAGCCGCCGTAGGACCAGCCGCGGATGCCGACCCGGTCGAGGTCGAGCACTCCCGGCCGCAGCCGGGCCGTCTCCCACAGGCCCTCGATCTGGTCCTCCAGGGCGGGCCCGGCCTTGTCGCCGTAGACCGTCTTCTCCCAGTGCGGCCCGCGCCCCGGAGTGCCGCGGCCGTCCACCACCAGCACCGCGAAGCCCTGGTCGGCGAACCACTGGGACACCTGCTCGTGCCAGGCGCCGCCGGTGGTGGCCTTCTGCATCGCGGGCCCGCCGTACGGGTCGAGCAGGACGGGCAGCGGGGTGCCGCCGGGATGGTGGCCGGTCGGCAGGAAGAGGTTGGCGCGCAGTTCGCGCGGGCCGAGGCGGAGCAGCTCGGGGCGGGCGGTGACGACGGGCGCTTCGGTGTACGAGGTGAGCGGCAGCGGCGGGCGGCCCTCCCGCAGAACGGTGGCGCGGCCGTCGGTGGTGAGGACCAGCGTGCCGCCGCGCTCGACGCCGCCGTGTACGCCGGGCCCGCTGCTCAGCCTTTGTACGCCGGAGCCCGGTTCGTACGTCCACAGGTGGGTCTCGGTGGGTTCGTCGGAGGCGGTGAACAGCACCCGCTCGCCCTCCACCCCGACGACGGCCCGCAACTGCATCGCCTCCGGGGTGACCGGTTCGCCGTCCACGGTCAGGTGCCGGGTGTCGCCGAGGTCGGCGGTGTCGACCAGCGCCCCGCCCGCCGCCCGCCGTCCGCACCGGCAGTCCCGGGAGCAGTTCGACCCACCGCGGGTCGGTCCGCTCGGCGAGCACCCGGGTGTCCCCGTCCGCCCCGATCGCCAACGTACGGACGGTGCGCTGGTCGCGGCTCTGCACGGCGGCGTACGGGCCGTGGCCGTCCCAGCCGGCGGCGGTGAGGTACTCGAAGGCGGCGCGGTCCCAGCGGACCTCCGTGCGGGTGCGGCGGCCGTCCAGCCCGAGCAGCCAGAGCGTGACGTCGGCGTTGGCGGTGCCGGCCAGCGGGTAGCGGATGGCGCGCGGGGGGTGCTGCGGGTCGGTGGGGTCGGCCAGGAAGAGCCGGGTAAGCGCACCGGCATCGACCCGGGCGACCAGCAGGGCGGTGCCGTCGGGGGACCACCAGTGGCCGCGGGTGCGGTGCATCTCCTCGGAGGCGACGTGCTCGGCGAGGCCGTAGCCGACGTCCTCGGACTCCGGCTCGGCCAGCGCCCGGTCGCCCGTACCGTCCGCACCGGCCACCCGCAGGACGCCGCCGCTGACGTAGGCGATCCGGCGGCCGGTCGGGTCGAGGCGGGGATCCACCGGCTGCTCGGCGGAGGCGAGCGGGCGGAGCGAACCCGAGGCGGTGTCGGCCAGCCACAGCGTGCCGTCCAGCGCGAAGGCGGCGAGCCGACCGGTGGCGTCGGTGCTGTACGCGGCGATGCCGCCGGAGGCGCCCAGCGCGGCCGGGTCGGCGACCAGCCGTTCCCGGCCGGTGGCGGTGTCGAGCGCCCAGAGGCAGGCGAGCGGGTCGGTGCCGCCGCGGCTGCGCAGGAACAGGACGGCGGCGCCGTCGGCGGTGATGCCCGGGTGGGCGGGGGCGCCCAGGGTGAAGCACCGGGTGCGGGCGAGCTGGCGCGGTAACGGGTCGGTCGTCATGCCGGGCACCATAGGCACGGCCGGCGCGGCGCTGTCGAGGGGAAAAACGGCCGGGGGGGGGGGGGGGGGTGGGGAGGGGGGGGGGGAGGGGGGGGGGGGGGGGGGGGGGGGGGGGGGGGGGGTGCACGG
>NZ_JBWKER010000038.1:0-10117 GCF_056435345.1 Kitasatospora sp. NPDC043950 | reverse complement strand
TACGGTCATGGGAAATGGTATCCGTAACTTGGTTGTCTTTCGTCCGAGCCCACAGAGAAACAGCGGCGGTGCCGTTTCGGGGAAAAAAACCCCCCGCCCCCCCCCCCCCCCCCACCCCCCCCCCCCGCCCCCGGAGCGGGCGGGCGTGAGCGTCAGTGGACGTCGCCCATGAGCGTGACGACCCGCTTGCGGTACATCGCCAGCGCGAGGCCGGCGACGATCGCCATGCCGCCCTGGACCGCGAAGTACCAGCTGCTGCCGACCACCTTGTCGCCCAGCACCAGCTGGAAGATGGCGGCCACGCAGTCACCGGCGGTGACGGCGAGGAACCAGACGCCGACCATCTGGCTGGCGTACTTGGCGGGCGCCAGCTTGGTGGTCACGGACAGGCCGACGGGGGAGAGGGCGAGCTCGCCGACGGTCTGGACCAGGTAGACCATGGCCAGCCACAGCGGGGTGACCTTGGTGTCGCCGGTGGCGGCGGCCATCGCCAGCATCATGACCATGAAGGAGGCGCCGATCATCAGCAGACCGAAGGCGAACTTCATGGTGGTGCTGGGGTTCTTCGACCGGCGGGCCAGGGCGACCCAGAGCCAGGCGAAGACCGGGGCCAGCGCCATGATGTACAGCGGGTTGAGCGACTGGAACCAGCTGGACGGGAAGTTGATCCCGAACAGCGTCGAGGCGGTGTGGTCCTTGGCGAAGACGTTCAGCGTCGAGCCGGACTGGTCGTAGATCATCCAGAACACGGCGGCGGCGACGAAGAACCAGATGTAGCCGCTCATCTTGGACTGCTCGTCGGCGCTGAGGTCCTTGTCGCGCTTCACCTTGGCGAACACGAAGAAGGGGATCGCCAGGCCGGCGATGGACAGCGGCCAGACGGCCCAGTCGATGGTGAAGTGGCCGGTGGAGACGACGATGCCGTAGAAGACGACCGCCGCGGCCAGCCAGATGCCGGCCTTGCGGAAGATCTTGCGCTTCTCGTCCGCGCCGATGGGCGAGGTCACGATGTCGCTGGTGGGGCTCAGGTGGCGGGTGCCCAGCAGGAACTGGAGCAGGCCGAGCGCCATGCCGATGCCGGCCAGGGCGAAGCCCAGGTGCCAGTCGACCTTCTGGCCGACGGTGCCGACCACCAGCGGGGCGAAGAAGGCGCCGAGGTTGACGCCCATGTAGAAGATCGTGAAGCCGCCGTCGCGGCGCGGGTCGTTCGGGCCGTCGTAGAGGTGGCCGACCATCGTGGAGATGTTGGCCTTGAGCAGGCCCGAGCCCACCGCGATGCAGACCAGACCGGCGAAGAACGCGCCGGTGAACGGCACGGCCAGCAGGAAGTGGCCGAGCATGATGATCGTGCCGCCGATGGCGACCGTCTTGCGGGCGCCGAGGAAGCGGTCGGCGATCCAGCCGCCCGGGAGGGCCAGCAGGTAGACCATGGCCGTGTAGACGCTGTACACGGCGCCGGCGGTCGCCAGCTTCATGCCGAGGCCGCCGTCCGTGACGGAGGCGGTCATGTAGAGCACCAGCAGGGCGCGCATGCCGTAGTAGCTGAAGCGCTCCCACATCTCGCTCAGGAAGAGCGTGGCGAGCCCTCGGGGGTGACCGAGGAAGGTCTTGCCGCTGGGCGAGGCCGGGGTGAGGCCGGCTTCCAGGGTGGTAGACGCCATGAGTAGGGGTTCCTTGCCTGACAGCGTCCGCCAAGGGGGGTGGCGGCGGACGTGGACGGAACCACTCTACGTGGCGATATTTAGCGTTATCAGATGACAAAAGCCACGAATCAGGTATGGGAATGGCAAAGTCCGTGACAGATCTGCCCGATCTATCCATGGTAGACGGGCAAATTTCCCTTCAATTTCAAGATTGGAGGCCGGATTCTTCGCCGAACGGGCGGTCTGCGACGGCGTGTTGAGCCTGGAGGGGCTCTTGTGTAACGATCACGCTCTGTGAACTACCTCACAAGGCAGTCCGCCATACCCGGGCGGACTACCATCACCACATGACCTGTGTGCTGCTCGCCGAGGACGATCCGGCGATCTCCGAACCGCTCGCCCGAGCCCTGCGACGTGAGGGCTATGAGGTGCTCGTCCGCGAGGACGGTCCGACCGCACTGGCCGCGGGCCTGACCGAGGAGGTCGACCTCGTCGTCCTCGACCTCGGCCTGCCCGAGATGGACGGCCTGGAGGTCTGCCGTCGCCTGCGCGCCGACGGCAAGAGCTGCCCCGTCCTGGTGCTCACCGCCCGCGCGGACGAGGTGGACACCGTGGTCGGCCTCGACGCCGGTGCCGACGACTACGTGACCAAGCCCTTCCGCCTGGCCGAACTGCTCGCCCGCGTCCGCGCCCTGCTCCGGCGCGGCAACGTCGACCAGCTCACCACCGGCGCGCACGGGGTGAAGATCGACATCGAGTCCCACCGCGCCTGGCTCGGCGAGGAGGAGCTCACCCTCTCCGCCAAGGAGTTCGAGCTGCTGCGCGTCCTCGTCCGGGACGCCGGCCGGGTGGTCACCCGCGAGGAGATCATGCGGCAGGTCTGGGACACCACCTGGTGGACCTCCACCAAGACCCTGGACATGCACATCTCCTGGCTCCGCAAGAAGCTCGGTGACGACGCGGCGAACCCGCGGTACATCGCCACCGTGCGCGGAGTGGGGTTCCGGTTCGAGAAGAATTAGCCCCGTACGGAGAACGCGGCCGGGAGTCGGCCGATGAAGCGGAGCACCTCGGGGAGCGGCAGCGTGAAACGCCGGATGATCAACTCGCTGCTGGGCGTCGTCCTGGTGGTGGTCGTGGTGTTCTGCGTGCCGCTCGCCCTGGTCGAGAAGCGCACCATCGTCAACTCGGCCCAGGACCGGGTGGACGCGTCCGCCGTCCGGGTGCTCGCCCTGGTCGAGAACCGGCTCTCCGCGGGCGAGCCGGTCACCGGCCGGGCCTTCGACAACCAGGTCACCGAGGGCAGCTACGTCGAGGTGCAGATCCCCGGCCAGGACGTCGTCTCCAGCGGCGAACGCCTGGCCGGCGGCCACCTGCTGAAGGCCGTCGAACGCGGCAACAGCGGCGAGGTCGTCACCGTCGAGCAGTCCCGCGCGGACGTCGACCACGAGATCGCCAACATGCTGCTGCTGCTCGGCGTGGTCGCCCTGCTGGCCGTCCAGGCCGCCGTGGCGCTCGCCGTCTGGCAGGCCAAACGGCTCGCCCGGCCGCTCACCGACCTGGCCGAGACCGCCGAACGGCTCGGCTCCGGCGACCCGCGCCCCCGCGACCGCCGCTACGGGGTGCCCGAACTCGACCGGGTCGCCGAGGTGCTGGACACCAGCGCCGAGCGGATCGCCCGGATGCTCACCGCCGAACGCCGGCTCGCCGCCGACGCCTCGCACCAGCTGCGCACCCCGCTCACCGCGCTCTCCATGCGGCTGGAGGAGATCACCGCCCTCGCCGAGGAGCCGGAGACCGTCAAGGAGGAGGCGACCATCGCCCTCCAGCAGGTCGAACGGCTCACCGACGTCGTCCAGCGGCTGCTCACCACCCAGCGCGACCCGCGCAGCCCCACCGCGGTGGCCTTCGACCTGGACGAGGTGATCAAGCAGCAGGTCGAGGAGTGGGGCCCGTCGCTGCGCGAGACCGGCCGGGTGCTGTCCCTGGAGGGCCTGCACGGGGTCACCGCCGTCGGCACCCCGGGCACCGTCGCCCAGGTGCTGGCCACCCTGATCGAGAACTCGCTGATGCACGGCGCCGGGACGATCACCCTGCGGGTCCGGCCCTCCGGCACCTCGGTGGTGGTCGAGGTGCAGGACCAGGGCGCCGGCGTGCCGCCGGACCTCGGGAACCGGGTGTTCGAGCGCGCCGTCAGCGGCCGCAACTCCACCGGCATCGGCCTGGCCGTCGCCCGCGACCTCGCGGAGGCGGACGGCGGGCGGCTCGAACTGCTCTCGCTGAAGCCCGCGGTGTTCGCGCTCTTCCTCGGCCGCAGCCACGCGGACTGAGCCGGGGCGGGCACGGTCGGGAGTGCGGCCGTCCAGAGCGGCCGGCCGGCCGGCTACTCGGCCTTGGCGTAGCGGATCTGCTCGGCGGCCAGCATCAGTTCGGCCTGGGCGGCCAGCTCCTGGCCGCTGGTGTCGTTGGTGCCGCTGGTGTCGCCGGTGCCGCTCGCTTCCTGCGCGACCGGCTCGGGCAGCGCCTTGAACACCCAGGTCCGGTACGAGAAGAAGCGGAACACGGTGGCCACCGCGAGGCCGGCCACCTTGGCGCCCAGCTGCTCGTAGTGCGAGTCGAGGCCGAGCACGTACACCGAGAAGCCGAGCACCCCGGTCTCGATCAGCATGCCGATGCCGCTGTACACCAGGAACAGCGTGATCTCCCGCTTGCGCGAGGCGGCGTCGCGGTCCCGGTACAGCCAGTAGCGGTAGCCCAGGTAGTTGGTGGCGATGGCGATCAGCGTCGCCGCGATGTTGGACCGCAGCGAGGCCAGGCCCAGCCCGTTGAGGCACACCCAGAACACGGCGAAGTTGACCACCACGCCGCTCAGGCCGACCAGGCCGAACTTCACCACTTCGCCTGACAGCCCCCGCAGTTTCTGCGAGAGCGAAGGGCTCGAAGCTGCGGTCGTCGCCATACCGGGCTGCCTCCATGTGCCTGCGGGTCGAAGAGCGGATCGCGTGGACGCGTCCACCCCTTGAGCCCTGCGTGCACGCACATGATCGGACTGCGCAGACCAGGACCTAGCCGTCCAGGCTACCCGCTTCCACCGAACGGCTCAGCCCCCAGGGCTCCGGGTTGACTGGGACGTCCAGCCCACCCCAGCGGTTCCACCGCCCCCGACCGGCCCGGATATCCTGGCGGGGTGACTTCCCCGGGCAATGTGAATTTTCCAGTGGTGGGCATGATCGGCGGCGGGCAGTTGGCCCGCATGGCACACCAGGCGGGCATCCCGCTCGGGGTCAGGTTCAAACTCCTCGCCGACACGCCCCAGGACTCCGCCGCACAGGTGGTCTCCGACGTCGTCCTCGGCGACTACCGCGACCTCGACACGCTGCGCCGCTTCGCGGCCGGCTGCGACGTGATCACCTTCGACCACGAGCACGTCCCCACCGAGCACCTGCGGGCCCTGGAAGCCGACGGCATCGCCGTCCGGCCCGGCCCGGACGCGCTGGTCAACGCCCAGGACAAGGGCGTCATGCGGGCCAAGCTCGACGCCATCGGCGTGCCCTGCCCCCGGCACCGGATCGTCGCCGACCCGGCCGACGTCACCGCCTTCGCCGCCGAGGGCTCCGGCTACCCGGTCGTGCTGAAGACCGTCCGCGGCGGCTACGACGGCAAGGGCGTCTGGGTCGTCGCCGGCGAGGAGGACGCGCAGGCGCCGTTCCTGGCCGGCGTCCCGGTGCTCGCCGAGGAGAAGGTCGACTTCGTCCGCGAACTCGCCGCCAACGTCGTCCGCTCGCCCAGCGGCCAGGCCGTCGCCTACCCGGTGGTGGAGAGCGTCCAGGAGAACGGCGTCTGCGCCGAGGTCACCGCCCCCGCGCCCGACCTCGACCCGGCCCTCTCCGACGAGGCCCAGCAGCTGGCGCTGCGCATCGCCGGCGACCTCGGCATCACCGGCCACCTCGCCGTCGAACTGTTCCAGACCAGGGACGGCCGGATCCTCGTCAACGAGCTCGCCATGCGCCCCCACAACTCCGGGCACTGGACCCAGGACGGCGCCGTCACCTCGCAGTTCGAGAACCACCTGCGGGCCGTCCTCGACCTCCCGCTCGGCGACCCCCGGCCGCGCGCCAAGTGGACCGTCATGGTCAACATCCTCGGCGGCGACTACCCGGACATGTACCACGCCTTCCTGCACTGCATGGCCCGCGACCCCGGCCTGCGGATCCACATGTACGGGAAGGACGTGAAGCCCGGCCGCAAGGTCGGCCACGTCAACGTCTTCGGGGACGACCTCGACGACGTCCGCGAGCGCGCCCGCCACGCGGCCGCCTACCTGCGAGGAACGATCACCGAATGACCTCCTCCCCTTCGAGCCCGCTCGTCGGCATCGTCATGGGCTCGGACTCCGACTGGCCCGTCATGGAGGCCGCCGCCCAGGCCCTCGACGAGTTCGAGATCCCCTACGAGGTCGACGTCGTCTCGGCGCACCGGATGCCCCGCGAGATGGTCGCGTACGGCGAGAACGCCCACCGGCGCGGCCTCAAGGCCATCATCGCCGGCGCCGGCGGCGCCGCCCACCTGCCGGGCATGCTCGCCTCCGTCACCCCGCTGCCCGTCATCGGCGTGCCGGTGCCGCTGCGCTACCTGGACGGCATGGACAGCCTGCTGTCCATCGTCCAGATGCCGGCCGGCGTCCCGGTCGCGACCGTCTCGGTGGCCGGCGCGCGCAACGCCGGCCTGCTCGCCGTGCGGATGCTGGCCGCGTTCGACCCCGAACTGACCGAGCGGATGACCGACTTCCAGGCCGAGCTGAACAACCAGGCCACCGAGAAGGGCAAGAAGCTCCGCGCCAAGGTGGCCGGTTCCTCCTCCTTCGGCTTCGGCAAGTAACCCCGGTGGTGGGGGTGGGGTAGAACAGCCGGTATGACTACCGATCCGGACTCCCCCACCCCGCTGGACCGCGCCCGGGCCCTGCTGCGCACCGCCCCCGTGGTCGACGGCCACAACGACCTCCCGTGGGCGATGCGCGAGCAGGCCGGGTACGACCTCGGCGCGGTCGACCTCGCCGCCGACCAGAGCGACCGCCTGCACACCGACCTCGCCCGCCTCGCGGAGGGCGGGGTCGGCGCGCAGTTCTGGTCCGTCTACGTGCCGACCCGGCTGGCCGGCGACCACGCGGTGAGCGCCACCCTGGAACAGATCGACTTCGTCCACGCCCTGGTCGAGCGCTACCCCGACCGGCTCCGGCTCGCCCGCACCGCCGACGACATGGAGGCCGCCCGCGCCGAAGGCCGGATCGCCTCCCTGATGGGCGCCGAGGGCGGCCACTCCATCGACTGCTCGCTCGCCACCCTGCGTGCTCTCCACGAGCTCGGCGTGCGGTACCTGACGCTCACCCACAACGACAACGTGCCGTGGGCCGACTCCGCGACCGACAAGCCGGCGGCCGGCGGGCTGACCCGGTTCGGCGAGGAGGTCGTCCGGGAGATGAACCGGCTCGGCATGCTCGTCGACCTCTCGCACGTCTCCGCCGACACCATGCGCGACGCCCTGCGGGTCACCGAGGCGCCGGTCGTCTTCTCGCACTCCTCCGCCCGCGCCGTCTGCGACCACCCGCGCAACATCCCGGACGACGTGCTCGCCCAGCTGCCCGCCAACGGCGGCGTGGCGATGGCCACCTTCGTGCCCAAGTTCATCCTGCCCGCCGCCATCGAGTGGACCCTCGCCGCCGACGAGAACATGCGTGCCCACGGCTTCCACCCGCTCGACACCACCCCGCCCGCGATGGAGCGCCAGCGCGCCTTCGAGGCCGCCAACCCGCGCCCGATCGCCACCCCGGCCACCGTCGCGGACCACCTCGACCACCTGCGCGAGGTCGCCGGCATCGACCACATCGGCATCGGTGGCGACTTCGACGGCACCGCCTTCCTGCCCGACGGCCTCGACTCGGTGGCCGGCTACCCCAACCTGGTCGCCGAACTCCTGCGCCGGAACTGGTCCGAGGCCGACCTCGCCAAGCTCACCTGGCACAACGCCGTCCGCGTCCTGCGCGACGCCGAGTCCGTCGCCGCCGGGCTGCGGGCCAGCCGCCGGCCGTCCATCGCGACCATCGCGCAGCTGGACGGCTGACGCTCCTGTTTCAGCCGAGCCGCGGGATCTCGATGGCCGGGCACCTGTCCATCACCATGGACAGCCCGGCCGTCCTGGTCCGCGCGTACGCGGCCTCGTCCACCACCCCGAGCTGGAACCAGACGGCCTTCGCCCCGGCCGCCACCGCCTGGTCGGCCACCTCCCCGGCCAGCGCGCTGTTCACGAACACGTCCACCACGTCGACCGGGAACGGGATCTCGGCGAGCGAGGCGTAGCCGGGCTCGCCGAGGACCGTCTCGGCCTTCGGGTGCACCGGCACGACGCGCTTGCCGTACCGCTGGAGCACCCCGGCCACCCCGTAGGCGGCCCGGGCGGTGTTGTCGGACAGGCCGACCACCGCCCAGGTGTCGCCGGTGCCGGTGAGGATCTCGCGAACCGTCGCGTCGTCGCCGTAGCTCGTCATGCCGGTGCCAACGACGACCACGGGCGCCGGATTCCCGCAGGCGTCAGCTGGGGCGGCCGAGGGCGCGGTACGTCCAGCCGGCGGCGCGCCAGGCGTCGGCGTCCAGGACGTTGCGGCCGTCGAGGAGACGGCGCTCGGCGACCACGGCGCCGAGGTCGGCCGGGTCCAGCTCGCGGAACTCGGCCCACTCGGTGAGGTGCAGGACGACGTGGGCGCCCTCGGCGGCCTCCAGGGCCGAGTCGGCGTAGGCGAGCGAGGGGAACATCTTGCGGGCGTTGTCGACGGCCTTGGGGTCGTAGACGGTGACCTGGGCGCCCTGGAGCTGGATCTGGGCGGCGACGTTGAGCGCGGGGGAGTCCCGGATGTCGTCCGAGTTGGGCTTGAACGCGGCGCCGAGGACGGCCACCCGGCGGCCCAGGAAGCCGCCGCCGCACTGCTCGCGGGCCAGCTCCACCATCCGGGAGCGGCGGCGCATGTTGATCGAGTCGACCTCGCGCAGGAAGGTCAGCGCCTGGTCGGCGCCGAGTTCGCCGGCCCGGGCCATGAACGCCCGGATGTCCTTGGGCAGGCAGCCGCCGCCGAAGCCCAGGCCGGAGTTGAGGAACTTGCGGCCGATCCGTTCGTCGTGCCCGAGCGCGGTGGAGAGCAGCGTGACGTCGGCTCCGGCCGCCTCGCAGACCTCGGCCATCGCGTTGATGAAGGAGATCTTGGTGGCCAGGAAGGAGTTGGCGGCGGCCTTCACCAGCTCGGCGGTCGCGTAGTCGGTGACCAGGAACGGCACCCCGGCCGCGATCGGCTCGGCGTACACCTCGCGCAGCAGCTGCTCGGCGCGCTCGCTGTGGGCGCCGACGACGATCCGGTCCGGGCGCAGGGTGTCCTGGACGGCGAAGCCCTCGCGCAGGAACTCCGGGTTCCAGGCGAGCTCGGCGCCCGCGCCGACGGGTGCCAGCGCGGCCAGCCGTTCGGCGAGCCGGCTCGCCGAGCCGACCGGCACGGTGGACTTGCCGACCACCAGGACCGGGCGGGTCAGGTACGGGGCGAGGCCGTCGATCGCGGTGTCGACGTACGACATGTCGGCGGCGAACTCGCCCTTGCGCTGCGGGGTGTTGACGCAGACGAAGTGCACGTCGCCGAACTCCGCGGCCTCCTGGACGGAGCTGGTGAAGCGCAGCCGGCCGGTCGAACCCTCGTGCCCGGCGACGTGCTTGAGTAGCAGCTCGGACAGCCCCGGCTCGTACATCGGGACGCGGCCGGCGGTCAGCGTGGCGATCTTGTCGGGGTCGATGTCCAGGCCCAGCACCTCGAAGCCGAACTCGGCCATCGCGGCCGCGTGCGTGGCACCGAGGTAGCCGGTGCCGATCACGGAGATGCGGAGGGTCACGGGTTCCCCTTTGTGCGGACTCGACCTGTACGGGTGCCTCTGATGCTATCCGCCCCGACGGATCCGGCCTCGATCGCCTGTGCGCCGGGGACGCTAGGCAGCCGCAGGTCGGAGCCCTAGGATCTCTACTGAACGGTAGTTAACCCCGGATTGACTTCGATCACTGGACGAGGCGGGCATCATGGCGGGCAGCGCAGGGGCGGCTGACTTCGATCTCTTCCGTATCTCCGAGGAGCACGAGATGCTCCGTGAGGCGGTGCGTTCGCTGGCCGAGGCGAAGATCGCTCCGTTCGCGGCGGAGGTGGATGAGCAGGGGCGGTTCCCGCAGGAGGCGTTGGACGCGTTGCGGGGGAGTGATCTGCATGCGGTGCACGTGCCGGAGGAGTTCGGTGGTGCGGGGGCGGACGCGCTGGCGACGGTGATCGTGATCGAGGAGGTGGCGCGGGTGTGTGCGTCATCCTCGTTGATTCCGGCGGTGAACAAGCTGGGTTCGTTGCCGGTGCAGTTGTCGGGTTCGTCGGAGTTGAAGGCGAAGTACCTGGGGGCGTTGGC